>JAQVGF010000054.1 GCA_028696875.1 Dysgonamonadaceae bacterium | reverse complement strand
CGGAGTACCGAAACAGCCATCCAATCTTTGCTTTAGTGGTAAAGACCGGAATCAACTTTTTATAACTGCACGTACATCTATTTACCGGGTTGAATTGAATGCGCAAGGGGTGGATTGATGACAATTGTGATAATTGATAATTGATAGTGAGTGATGAAGAGTAATGAAGAGTAATTTAGCTTGTTGTTTATAGATTAAAATTACTTTCCTCAACAAGCATTGCAATGTCGGGTAGTGTAAAAACAATTCTGTCATCATTTAACATTTCATATAACATAATATTGTTTCGTGAACTAAACATTGGAAAAATTCCGATGTTCAGTTCACAAATATACATTTTAGAATCATTAGATCAAAACAAATAGGACATAATTGTTTGATTATTTTGTGTTACAGAGACGTGATAAATCGCATCTCTACGTCAGCTAATCCCTAAAACCTAACCCCCAACAGCTATTTCTTTCTTCCTCTTCAACCGTTTATTCACCTTATTCATAACCATCGCAATTGCCCCATCGCCCGTCACATTACAAGCTGTACCAAAACTATCCATGGTTATATAAAGCGCTACCATCAATCCAATAAGGGTTTCGTCGAAACCCAACATCGATTGCAACAATGCAATAGCCGCCATAATGGCGCCACCGGGAACGCCGGGTGCTGCAATCATGGTGATGCCTAACATCATAATAAACCCGGCAAATAGTTCAATGCCGGCGTTCATTCCCGACATAAACATAATGGCATAAGCACATGCAACAATTTTGAGCATACTGCCCGAAAGATGGATGGTAGCACACAGTGGAATTACAAAATCTGCTACATCTTCATCCACTCCGTTCTTTTTTGCTTGCATAAGCGTAACGGGAATTGTTGCAGCAGAAGATTGAGTCCCCAGTGCTGTCATATAGGCAGGCATCATCGTAATGAGTGCGCGAAAAGGATTCTTGTTGGTGATGGCTCCGGCAGTGATAAATTGGAACAGCAACCAAAGGACATGCATTACAAATATTACGATGATTACTTTAAAAAATAGACCCAAAACCAATGCCACTTGCCCTTCGGCACCAATTTTTAGAAAGATACCAAAGATATAGAGCGGAAGAAAGGGAATAATCACCTTTTCAATCACTATAATAATTATTTCTCTAAATTCTTGCAGAATTTCTTTCGTTTTGTCGCCATCAATTGCTGCAACGCCCAATCCTATAACAAACGCCAAAATAAGAGATGTGGTTACGCTCATCAAAGGAGGCATATCAATGGTAAAGTAAGAACCTACAGTTTCTACAAAACTTAAATTACTTCCGCTTGTCAGTTCTTCGGGAGAAAGAAGAAGAGGCAACGACCAGCGGGTAGAGAAATAGGAGAAAAAACCGGCCAATATGGTCGATCCGTATGCAATTAATGCAGTTATTGCCAGTAGTTTACCTGCACCTCTTCCAAGTTCAGCAATTCCGGGTGCAATTAATCCTAATATAATCAATGGAATAACAAAAGACAAGAAGCTTGAGAAAATTCCGGTAATGGTTACAAATATTTTTGTTGCCCACAATGGGAAAAACAGAGAAGCCACTATTCCTGCAACAATAGCAATGATTACTTTTGGGAGTAATCCAATTTTAAATTTAAATTTCATTTTTGCACAATTAAATGGTTCTACTCTTTTGTGAAAGTTTTTTCTTCTCCTTTAAGAACGCCAACTCCATATTCTCCATTGGATTTTGCCCATGCTCTGTGCATCAACTCCGTGTTAAATACCATGGAAATATTGCCGCTTTCATCAACGGCTATTATGCCACCTCCGGAACCTCCCATTGGGTCAATTTTATTAAATATAACTTCTTCGGAAGCATCCTGGAGCGAGAGGTTTTTGTACTCCATTAGTGCAGAGATATCATAAGCAACTACTCGTCTAATCCAATACTCACCATGTCCGGTCCCGGATATGGCGGCAGTGTTGTTGTTTGCATAGGTGCCGGCACCAATTACAGGAACATCGCCCACTCTTCCCCATTTCTTGCCCGACATTCCACCTGTTGAAGTAGCTGCAGCAAGGTTGCCCTGTTTGTCCTTTACCACACAACCAACTGTTCCTCTTGGATCACTTTCTTCGTGTTTGTTTTTTATTCTATCTAGCTGTTCTTCACGTTGCTCAGTTGAAAAATAATTATTGTCCACCATTTCTAATCCTTGCGATTGTGCAAAAAACGAAGCTCCTTCACCTATCAAAAAAACATGTTCCGTGCTGTCCATAACCAATCGAGCCGCTTTAATTGGGTTTTTAATATCTGTTACGCCGGCAATGGCTCCAGCTTTCAGATTTGATCCATCCATAATGGCTGCATCCAATTCGTGCGTTCCCTCCAAAGTTTTTACCGCACCTTTGCCGGCATTAAACAAGGGGCAATCTTCCATATAGATCACAACTGCCTCTGCCACATCCAATGCAGTAGCGCCATCTTTTAGCATATCGCTTCCCAATTGGATAGCTTCAAGCAAATGTGTTTCGTATTGCGTTTTCATCTCTTCGTTTTTCACAAGACTACCGGCGCCACCATGAACAACTATTGCCCATTCCATTTCGGTAGGTTGCGATGGTGGAGTTGAGCATGCAAAAAGTAATAGTATAGGAACTAATAGGAGTAAAATTTTTCTATGCATGTTTATTAAGGTTTTGAATTGATACATCAGGTTTGTAATATTGACAAAACTACACATTTTTTAGAATATATAGGTTGTTATCTAATGTTTATATGACAAATAGTGCACTTTATAATAAAGTAACAGATTTACAATAATATAATTTATGCTCTATTTAATAGCTTGTATCTATCCATAAACAAAGAATGGATTAGCTTTGCGATGGGTTTTGCAAAAGTATGCGAACGGAATGCAAATATATTTAATTATTTTCGTTGATTAGATGCAACTTATTACTATTTTTACCGTCTTATCTTTAAAGACTATACTATTTTATTGCGTAATTAAATGAAGTATAACTAAACAACAACACTTTCGCATGAGAAAACTTACAACTGTTCTTTCTGTTTTTTTACTCACCAGTCTGTTTTGCCTAAATGCACAAGAAGACCTTGAATTGAGACACCGCCACGAGCTGAAACTCAACTTAGGTAGCAGTGTATTTTTGGCTTTTCCCGAAGTGTCATACGAATATCTTTTGAGCGAAGATATGACCGTGGGTGCAGCCATGGGTTTTGGATTTGACACCGAAGATAGCGATGGCTACAGTTTCAAAGCCACACCTTTTTTGAGGTGGTTCTTTGGAGATTGGTCGTGGTTTCGTCGTCGAGAGATGGAGCATCCTGCAACAGGCTTTTTTCTCGAAGCCAATGGGGCAGTCGGTTCATACGATATTTACTCTTACGACTACATAGATTATAAGAGTGTTTACACAAAAGAAAAATCTTTGGTTACCGGAGGAATGGGGTTTGCATTTGGTTGGAAATACCTATCGAAAAACAATTGGACAGCTGAGCTTTTTTCGGGTGCAGGACGAAACTTCAATTATGATAAAGATTATGATGAGTCTAAAATCTATTTTCGTATGGGGATTTCTATTGGGAAACGATTTTGATAGGAAGCAGATTGAATCGAATTTATTTATTTAAATAATTTCTGTAGCTGGCGCAGGTCTCCGACCCGTGCCTTTGTATATTAGATTATAGACACAAGTCTGGAGACTTGCGCCAGCGAGAGTGTCAATTTTGTTTTCATACAAATACTATTTACTTACAAAAATATATAGTATGTACGTCATATCAAGATGCGCGAACTTTTTTGCTGTTGTTAACTTACTTCCAACTGTTTATTTAAACCGGATATGCTTCCAGTCCGGCTTTCATCGCTCCCTCAATTGTTCCATCAACATGATGTTCACCCGGGAAAAACCATTCATCAGGATCATAATCTTCAATACTCCATTTATAAATCGCAAAATTCCATTTTTTCAGGTCTCCCGTGTATGTCATTCTTGCAATCGGAGAAGTTCTTCCAAATTCTCTTCTTTTCAGGTAAAAGAAATTTCTTTTGAACTCTGCAAAGTAAAATAAATCTTCCACATAGTCATCAAAATTTGTAATATTAAAATCATTGATGATTTTAATAACCTCTTCTTTAACCTCTTTTGAGATCACCGTTTTTGCCATTTTATCTGTAATTTAGTTCAGTTTTAAGTTTTTCGAAAACATTAAATACAATTGGACAAATTGAATAATTTTCAATAACTCCCCAGAGTCTTGAAATAAACCTCTTTTTATGCAAATGAGGATATGAACTACAATTTTTCGGTCTGTCACTATATATTGTGCATTTTTTCTCTTTCAGGAAAGAGCAAGGAAGATTTCTGAAGTATTGTTCTCCTTCATCAATTTCGATATAATCAACCTTTATTTGTTGCGGACTCAGATTCAATCTGTGTGATAATTTCATGATATCCTGGTCAGTGATACAGGGTTTCAGTTTCATACAACAGTTTCCACAAGTTGTACAATCAACTTGGTTTGAGATTTCAATATTTAGTCGATGTACAATTTTGTCAATCTTATCCAAGTCTTCTCCTTTGAGATATGCCCTGAATTCAAAGTTTTCGTCTTCCCGAAGTTTACCAAGCTCTTCAATCTTTTCAAGGTCAAATTCAATATTTTTGTTAATAGGGTTTTTATATTCTCTTATTTCGTGATTCATCTTACCTTTGTTTATTAGCGGGATTAAATTTATTTTCTATCCATTTGGATGGATTATTGATGATGTATTACGATATGATTTGATATGATGTGTTGTTGCGGATTATGTGATCGTAATAATTCGGTTGCCAAATTTTTATATCGGGTGTTTTACCTGAAATATTCATTTTCTTGATGTTTACATCTGAAATTTTACAGTAATTTTTGGAATAATCATTTTCAGGCGTTGTTTACGATATTGTCTGTTTCATCGATTGTTTGTTGGTGGTTTCGTTGATGTTGTTCTTGTAGAGAAAATACATGAATTTTCTCCACATCGTCACCGTCACCACCGTTATTGTACGGAATTTATTTTTGAATCTATCGACCATTTTTTTGTGATTGTTTTTTATGCATTTCAAATATTTTTATTTCCTCACCCCCAAATACTCATCCAACCCCTTCTTTCTCAATTTACACGCCGGACATTTGCCACAACCATCGGCAATGATACCATTGTAACACGTCAGTGTTTCGTTGCGCACCAAATCAAAAACCCCTAACTCATCCGCCAATTCCCATACTTTCGCTTTGTTTCGCCACATAAGGGGAGTATGAATAAGGAAATGTTTGTCCATTGCCAAATTGATGGTTGTGTTTAGCGAATGCATAAAAGTATCTCTGCAATCGGGATATCCACTATAGTCAGCCTCCGATACTCCCGTTACTATATGGCGTATATCTCTTGAGAAAGCCAGAGAAGCCGCAAAAGTAACAAACAGCATGTTTCGCCCCGGCACAAATGTGTTTGGAAAAGAATCAGCAGGATGTTCTTGGTCCATCTCTATTTTGTTATCAGTAAGTGAATTGGGCGAGAGATGCGAAATAATGGTTGCATCCATTACCTCAAAAGGAACGTCTGCTTTTTTAGCAATACGACGAGCGTTTTCTACTTCTTGTGAATGTCGCTGACCATAAGAGAAACATAAAGCAGTTACATTTTTAAATTGTTCTTTTGCCCAGAAAAGGCATGTAGTTGAATCTTGACCGCCCGAGAACAGCACAAGAGCATTTTCATTTATATAGTTATTCATCTTAATATAATTCTTTAATTATTCATAGTTGAACCGAATGCATTCACGAATGCAAATTTACATAAAAAAGAGGAGATTTAAGTAATCACAATGATAAACGTGTGCGAAAAAACAGATTGAATGTATTGCAATTTTTTTTTAGTATTGCCACCAGTTCACTGATAATTTGCAACTGAAAGCTACACTATTACTAACAGATTCATTATTATTAACTTTTTTCCTCGTAGCTTTTGATTGGTTTTTATGTTACTTTACGCCGTTAAATAATAAAAATATGACGTTTATAGATTTAGCGCACAATTTTTTAAAAGGAACTTTAACACTTACTTATTTACTATCAATACAATGAATTTAATAAACAGATATAGCAAGCCTCAATTGTTTTCTTTGGTGGCTCTAAGAGTTGTTATTGGCTGGTACTTTCTTTACGAAGGTCTGGCAAAATTATTTTCTCCCAATTGGACATCTTACGGATATTTAATGGATTCAGCAGGAATTTTTGCTCCTTTTTTTAAAGAGTTGGGTCTCAGTGGAACAATGATTCAAATTGCCGATAACATCAATATTTATGGATTAATTGCTATCGGATTATGTTTAATTTTGGGTTCGTTCACTAAAATTGCTTCCCTTTTAGCGCTTGCTTTTTTATCGATGTATTACCTCTCACATCCTCCACTTATTGGCGCACAATACATTTTGCGTCCGGAAGGATCGTACTTATGGGTTGATAAAAATGCAGTAATATTTTTTGCAATCGTTGTTTTATTATTTTTTCCTACTTCACGATTGATAGGATTAGATAGATACATATATAAATTGAAAGAAAGGAATTAAAGAGATATGTCAGACGATATAAACAATAGAAAAGATACTGCTCCCGATAACGAAAAAAACAGACCCGTTAAGAAGCATTCTGAAAGTAGGAGAGATGCACTTAAAACATTAGCTACACTTCCTGTTTTGGGTGCTATGGGGTATGGTGTCTACAAAAAGAAAAAAAACGAAGAGAATCATCGAATTGCTTCTCAATTATTTCATTTCGACGAAAAACAGACTATACTCCCTGTTCAACCCGAAGGAGAACAAATTCGATTGGGAATTATTGGTTTTGGCATACGTGGATCTCAATTGCTGCAAGCAATTGGTTTTGCAACGCCTACATACGTAGAAGATTTAAAAGAAACCAGTCGTAAGAACCCAAGCAATACGCGCTATCAAGATTTTCTGGATCAAGATAGTGTGAATGTTGTAATTAATGGTGTGTGCGATATATTCGAAACGTATGCAAAAAATGCATCTGCAGCCGGTGCCAATATAAATAGAGAAGGATTGAATGGAAAATATGGAAAAGCACCAAAAATTTACAAACATTACAAAGAACTTTTAGCCGCACCGGATATTGATGCAGTTATTATAGCAACACCCGATCATTGGCACGGAACTATGATTATGGATGCCGCCAAAGCAGGAAAACATATTTATGCCGAAAAACCGCTTACATGGACTGTGCCCGAAACTTATTTGGTAAAAGAAGCTATTGAAAACAGCAATATTGTTTTTCAGTTAGGTCATCAGGGACGACAAATCGAAATATACAAACGCGCTCGCGATATAATAGAAAAAGGGCAAATTGGAAAAGTTTCGTTAATTGAAACCAGTACAAACCGAAACGACCCGAACGGTGCCTGGGTATATCCAATTCATGAAGATGCAAATCCTTCCACCATTGATTGGGCACAATTTGAAGGACCAGAAGAGAGAGTAAAAGAATACATGGATTATATGAACGATCATGGATTGGAAAAATACATCGGTCCCGAGTCACGCGATAAATTTAGTTTGGAAAGATTTTTTCGTTGGCGTTGTTGGTGGGATTACAGCACCGGTCTTAGTGGCGATTTGCTCACGCATGAGTACGATGCTATGAATCAAATATTTGATTTGGGTATACCTACTTCAGCTACTTCCTCCGGGGGCGTATATTTTTTTAAAGATGGTCGAACAGTTCCCGATGTTTTACAAACCACGTTTGAATTTGCCGACAAAGATTTAACCATGTTATATACGGCTACGCAGGCAAATCAATATAATCGCTCACGAAAAATTATGGGACATGATGCCACCATGGAATTAGGAAGTGCTCTTACCATAACAATTGATGGAGCATCTACTCAATATAAAGATAAAATAGATAGTGGCATTATTAAACCCGGTGAACCTTTCTATCGGTATATACCGGGTAGGAGTGTAGATGCGCTCACGTCTGCCACCGAAATGTATTTTGCAGAACGCGGATTGCTCTTTTCATACGTGAAAGGCAAACGGTATAACACAACCTTTCTTCACATCAGAGAATGGTTGGAATGTATACGTCAGGGAGTGCAACCCTCGTGCGGTATCAAGGAAAGTTTCGAAGAAGCAATAACTGCTCATATGGGAACGCGTGCTTACCTTGAAGGAAAAACCAAATATTGGGACAAAGAAAAGAAAGAAATTGTTTGATAATACAGATATTTTGTATAAATTTGAATGATTTTGCAACTTATATACTTTTAATCTAAAAATAATTAAGCTTATGTCATCTAAAATTTCGAGAAGAAGATTTCTACAAACAGGAGCCACGGCTGCTGTTGGTTTAACCGTAGTACCATCAAGTGTACTTGGTAAAAGTTTCGGACACACCGCCCCGAGTGATAAATTAAACATTGCCGGAGTTGGTGTCGGTGGAATGGGTTTTGCTAATCTTAAAAACTTAGAAAGCGAAAACATTGTCGGTCTTGCCGATGTGGATTGGAAATACAGCCAACGTGTATTCGATTATTTTCCCAAGGCTAAGAAATACTATGATTATAGAAAAATGTATGATGAATTGGGCAAATCAATCGATGCCGTGGTTGTAGCTACATCTGATCATACACATGCTCTTATTACAGCAGATGCCATTACTATGGGCAAACATGTGTATGTTCAAAAACCTTTGACTCATACTGTTTACGAATCGCGCTTATTAACCAAATTGGCAGACAAATACAAAGTTGCGACCCAAATGGGTAATCAAGGTGCTTCTGGTGAAGGTGTACGTCAGGTTATTGATTGGATTTGGAATGGTGAGATTGGTGAGGTTACTAAAGTTGAAACTTTTACCGATAGACCCATTTGGCCACAAGGGCTTCCTCGTCCTGCGGTTACCGATCGTATTCCAAAAACTTTAGATTGGGATCTGTTTGTTGGACCAGCACCTATGCGTCCGTTCAATCATATTTATACACCATGGAACTGGCGTGGATGGTGGGATTTTGGTACAGGTGCTTTAGGCGATATGGCTTGTCATATTCTTCATCCTGTTTTCAAAGGACTGAACTTGGGATATCCTACTCAAATTCAAGCCACATCTACCATGTTATTAACCGATAGTGCTCCTAATGCAGAGTTTGTGAAATATACATTTCCGGCGCGCGACAACATGAAAAAAGTAGCTATGCCCGAAGTGGAAGTTACTTGGTACGATGGCGGTTTGCAACCATCAAGACCCGAGGGAGTTCCAAACGGAGTGAACTTGAACGATGCAGGTGGCGGTGTTATTTTTTATGGAACAAAAGATATCCTTATTTGTGGATGTTACGGAAAAGATCCATGGTTAGTTTCCGGTCGTAAACCAAACTCTCCAAAAACTCAACGAGAAGTAACTTTATCTCATGAAATGGATTGGGTACGTGCTTCTAAAGAAAGTCCTGAAAATAGAGTTGAAACTTCATCACCCTTCAAAGAAGCAGGTCCATTCAATGAAATGGTTGTTTTGGGAGTTCTTGGTGTAAGATTACAAAAATTGAATCAGATTTTGGATTGGGATGGAGATAAAATGGAATTCACTAACATTCCGTCTGATGCAAAAATTAGTGCAATCATTGAAGATGGTTTCAAAATAACCGATGGACATCCAACTTTCGATAAGAAAATGAGTCAACCCGTAAATGCTCAAGAAATGGCTAAAGAGATGATTAAACACAATTATCGTGGTGATTGGAAATTACCTTCAATGCCATAAAAAGAGATCGATTATTCAGTTTGAAGTGATTCCCTTTGTGGGGTCACTTCATTCTCATTTTTAAGAAATAGTTTAATATTAAAAAAGGAAAATTTATGAAAAAAGTATTTTTAATTTCGAGTCTTGTAGTGATGAGTATGATTATCTCATCATGTACAAACACAAAAAAACAAACAGACGAAACTGCAGAAACAGACACAATGGAAATGACAAATGACGAATGGATTAGCTTGTTCGACGGTGAAACTTTTGACGGATGGCGCGGTTATGGCCGTGATGACATGCCATCAGCATGGACAATTGAAGATGGAGCCATAAAAATTAACGGATCGGGACGAGGTGAAGCCGGTGCAAAAGATGGTGGTGATATTATTTACGATCGTAAATTTAAAAACTTTGAGCTCACATTCGAGTGGAAAGTTGCCAAAGGTGCCAATAGTGGTGTTTTCTATCTTGCTCAGGAAATTGAAGGCGAACCTATCTGGAAATCTGCTCCTGAATATCAAATTTTGGACAATGCCAATCATCCGGATGCAAAATTAGGAAAAGACAACAACCGCCAGTCAGCATCGCTTTACGATTTAATCCCGGCAGTTCCACAAAACTCAAAACCATTTGGTGAATGGAACACAGGTGGAGTTATGGTTTATCAAGGAACGGTTGTGCATTCACAAAATGGTGAAAACGTGTTAGAATATCATTTGTGGACACCCGATTGGGAACAATTGGTTGAAGGTAGTAAATTTAAAGGTTGGGAAAACTTCATCAATGCAGGAGGAGAAAATCAAGAAGGATATATTGGTTTGCAAGATCATGGAGATGATGTATGGTTCCGCAATATTAAAGTTAAAATTTTAGACTAATTTAAATCAAACGATAAACATGAAAAAAATATCACTATTTACGTGGATTCTGGGTTCGATGCTACTTTTATCAAGTTGTACTCAATCTAAGGAAAATAAAGAAGCCGAAGTTGACAAAGTCAGCAAGAATATATCTATCCAATTATATTCTGTGAGAGAAGATATACAGCGCGACTTCAAAGGAACAATTGCAAAAGTTGCCGAGGCTGGATATAAAGGTGTTGAGGCTGCTAACTACAATGATGGAAAGTTCTACGGATTAACCCCCGAAGAATTCAAAAATGAAATAGAAGCAGTAGGTATGGAGGTAATCTCTTCACATACCGGTCGACCATTAGAAGAAAAAATTGCAGATACCAATTGGGACGAAGTATGGGCATGGTGGGACACCGCAATTGATGCTCATAAAAGAGCGGATATGAAATATATTGTTGCTCCCTGGATGCCTACTCCTACAACGTTGAGTGATTTGAAAGAATATTGTGACTATTACAATCAAATTGGCGAAAAATGTAATGCTGCCGGAATGAAATTTGGTTATCACAACCATGCTTTTGAATACGAAGAAATTGATGGAGAAATAATGTACGATTATATGCTTGAAAATACAGATCCTGACAAAGTGTTCTTTGAAATGGATGTGTATTGGACTACTCAAGGAGGATATAATCCCATTGACTATTTCAACAAATACCCGAATCGTTTTAAACTTCTTCATATAAAAGATGAAAAAGAGTTGGGTGGAGACGATAGTGTTATGGATATGGATAACTTATTTCAGAATATCGATAAATCAGGTGTAGAGCATATTATCGTTGAAGTTGAACATTACAATTTTGAACCACTTGAAAGTATCAAGATGAGTATCGATTATCTTCTCAATAATGAAAATGTAAAAGCCGATTATTCAAAATAATAATAACTGCATAATTAAAAAAAATCCTTCGATAAAAGTCGGAGGATTTTTTTATTTTGGAATGAGTGGTCAATGATCAGTGTGGTAGACATACAGAAAGCGATGATAATTTGTGATTAATCAAGAAACACAAAAAAAACAATTTCTCTCCCAATTCATGGCACAAAAAAAGACGCAAAATCTGCGTCTCTAAAGCTTTCTCCTTTTAATCTGGAGCTGGTGGAGAATATCGGAGTCGAACCGATTACCTTTTGACTGCCAGTCAAACGCTCTAGCCAAATGAGCTAATCCCCCTTTTTTATTATTCTTCGGCAAAGATAGAAAAAAATGTTTATATTTGCAAT
>JAQVGF010000053.1:7881-12001 GCA_028696875.1 Dysgonamonadaceae bacterium | reverse complement strand
GTATTAAAGCCGAATCATGGCGATTGTTGTGTCTATTGTAGTTACGGAACAGTAAAGTGTCCTCCATTGCAAGCCGGAACAAGTTGATGCAAATGACAATGAAGCGACATGGTATAATACTCATGATCTATATTTGAGTAAAGAAGTTGAATTTACATACTTCTAATAAAAATGAATAAAAACAGATTAAAACAGGTAATGAGGGCATTGATCATATTGGTCATTATGCCCTCGTTTGCTTTTTGTCAAAATAGCAAACAGCAAAAACGATCAAGCAAGCAATTTACAATTACAGAATCGTTTGACCCCGACATAGATATTTCATTAACTGCCACTCCGGCAGAGATGCAACTTTTTAAAGGAGAAAAAACGGCAATTTACACCTATCGTTCCGAGTTAATCAAGGGTGAAAGCAGATCGCTTCAACAAATTCCAAATTCATATCTTGGTCCCATAATTCGTGTAAAACCACAGCAAAAGATTCGTATTCGTTTCACCAATGAACTTCCCGACGAAAGCATCATCCATTGGCATGGATTGCATGTTCCACACGAAATGGACGGTCACCCGATGTATGTTATCAAGAGTGGCGAGCAGTTTGTTTATGAATTTGTGGTAGACAATCGACCCGGCACATATTGGTTTCATCCACATCCGCATGGTATAACGGGTTATCAGGTTTATAAAGGATTAGCCGGGATGTTTATTGTGGAAGAGAGTCAATCCAATTTGACTTCCAACAAATATGAAGTGCCCCTTGTAATACAGGACAGAAGATTCGATTCTTCCAATCAGCTTGTCTATTTAGAGAATAATATGATGGATATGATGGTTGGATTTTTGGGCAATCAAATTTTAATAAACGGACAAAGCAACACATCCATGGAAGTAGATAAAGCTACCTATCGATTTCGTATTTTGAATGGCTCTAATTCTAGAATATATAAGTTAGCCTGGAGCGATGGCTCTGATTTGACGGTAATAGGCAACGATGGAGGTTTACTTTCCAGACCAACAAACAAACCTTATATGATGCTCGGTCCGGGAGAACGTATAGATGTATGGCGCGATTTTTCTTCCACAAACTCCGGCGAACAAATATCACTCAATAGCCTCGTATTCAATAGCGGAACTGCTATGGGAATGATGGGCAGAGGAGGAAGAGGAATGGGCAGAGGAATGATGAGAGGAAGAGGCATGGGGCGCATGCAAAGTAGCAACAATCAATCCGATTCATATATCGATAATGGTGATGCACTCACGTTGTACAATTTTGTTGTTTCAGACAAACAAGGTGAAGTGGTTCCATTGCCCACAGAGTTTGAACCGATAAAGCAATTTGATTTATCAGAAGCTGTTAATCAGGATTCGCCACGTCAATTTAACTTTCACTTCCAACGTATGGAATGGCTTATTAATGGGAAAACATTTGAAATGAATGAAGTGGCAGACTGGGAGAAAGTAAAACTTAACACCACAGAATTGTGGGAATTTATAAATAGTGGAAGTGGACAAGGAAGAGGAAGAATGGGTGGAATGGGAGGTATGATGAGTATGCCTCATCCGGTACACATTCATGGTTTGCAGTTTCAGATAATAGAGCGTGATTTCTCACAAGTCTCTCCAGAGGTTTGGAACTCAATGAAAGATGGTTTTATTGACGAAGGTTGGCAAGATACTTTTCTTCTTTTACCCGATATGCGTGTAAAAGTTGCTCTAAGATTCGAAGATTTTACCGGAATCTTCATTTATCATTGCCACAATTTGGAACATGAGGATATGGGGATGATGCGTAATTATGAAGTTGTTGAATAAGGAGTGAGCAGTAAGCTAGGAGCTTCGCTCGCGCGCATTTGTAATGCGTGTGTCGCGTGAGCGAAAAAATTATTCGAACTCTTTTTGCTTCGCAACATTCATGCGGTGTAATTTAATTCTATTTCACGGGGCGCAAGCAAAGAATCAAATAACTTATAGAAAGAAAACTTATGGAAAAAGATAAAATCAAATCGAACCAACAGCACAACCATTCTAAGAAAAACAGTGCTGATAATAATGAGCATCAGAACGATCACAAAAACCATCAACAAACAAAACAAAATCACGATCATGGTAACGAACACGAACATCATGATCACACCGATCATCACAGGATGATGATAAAAGACTTCAAACGTCGATTTTGGATTTCTCTCATTTTCACGCTTCCAATATTGGCGCTTTCGCCAATGGTGCAAGATCTGTTTGGTTTTGAATTTTCGTTTCTGGGAGAAACGGATAAATACATTCTTTTTGGTCTTTCCTCTATTGTTTTCTTCTATGGAGGTTGGCCTTTTCTCAAAGGTATTGTCGATGAGCTAAAGCAAAAGCAACCCGGCATGATGACATTGATAGCTGTTGCTATCACGGTTGCTTGGGGTTATAGTACTGCTACAACCTTTGGGTTGGAAGGTTCATCTTTCTTTTGGGAATTGGCAACTTTGGTAGATATCATGTTGTTAGGTCACTGGATAGAGATGAAATCAGTATTGGGTGCATCACGATCATTGGAGGAATTGGTGAAGCTGATGCCTTCAGAAGCTCATCTTCTTAAAAACGGGAATACGGTTGATGTTAAATTAGATGAACTGAAAGAAGGCGATCTTGTAGTTGTTCGTCCCGGAGAGAAAATTCCTGTTGATGGTATAATCACAGATGGACAGAGCAATGTAAACGAATCTATGGTTACGGGTGAAGCAAAGCCGGTAAAAAAAGAGAAAAACAGCAAGGTTATTGGCGGTACTATCAATGGCAACGGCTCACTTACTGTTGAGGTAGAACAAGTGGGAGAGAATGCATATCTCAACAAGGTTATCAATATGGTACGCGATGCGCAAAGCGTGAAATCCAGGACTCAAAATCTTGCTGATAAAATTGCATTCTGGCTTACAATTATTGCTCTATCAGTTGGGTTTGCCACACTTGCTGCGTGGCTTCTTTTAGGTAAAGAATTCAGTTTTGCAATGGAGCGCATGGCCACTGTAATGGTTATAACCTGTCCTCATGCCTTAGGACTTGCAGTGCCCTTGGTAGTTGCCATATCCACCTCTATTTCCGCGCAGCGCGGATTGCTTATTCGCAACCGAACGGCATTTGAAAATTCCCGAAAAATAACGATGATGGTTTTTGATAAAACAGGAACACTCACAAAAGGTAATTTTGGCGTTACACGCCTTGGGAGTTTTATTGATGAATTGGACGACAATGATATTCTCAAATATGCAGGTGCTCTTGAATCCAGATCGGAACATCCTCTCGCTATGGGTATTATGAATAAAGTAAAAGAGAGTGAAATTGAACTTCCTCAAGTGGATAATTTTAATGCTATTACGGGTAAAGGGATTGAAGGAGACGTTGAAAACAAGAATGTGAAAGTTGTAAGCCCGGGCTATCTCAAAGATATGAAGATAGATATACCTGACAATGCGTATAAAAATGAAGCAGAAACTGTAGTTTTTCTTTTAGTAGATAACACGCTGGCGGGTTTTATAGCAATGTCAGATGAAATAAGGGAGGAGTCTTTTGATGCAATTAAAACGCTCAAAGAAAATAACATCAAATGCATTATGATGACCGGCGACAATGAAGTGGTAGCCAAAAGTGTGAGTGATGAACTACAGCTTGACGGTTATTATGCAGGTTTGTTGCCCGATCAGAAATTGGAAAAAATAAAAGAGTTCCAACAAAAAGGTGAGTTTGTTGCCATGACCGGCGATGGAATCAACGATGCTCCCGCACTTGCAATAGCCGATGTAGGTATTGCCGTGGGCAGCGGAACGGATGTGGCAGCCGAAACTGCCGATATAATATTGGTAAACAGCAATCCACAAGACATTACTACGCTTGTACTTTTTGGAAAAGCAACTTACAGGAAAATGATTCAAAACTTTGTATGGGCTACCGGATACAACGTTGTGGCTATACCGCTTGCTGCTGGAGTTTTATACAGTTCAGGAATATTAATTAGTCCCGCAATGGGAGCAGTCTTTATGAGTTTAAGCACCATTATTGTGGCGCTGAATGCTCAGTTATTGAAAAGGAAAATGAAAGTGGTAGGAGAGGAGGAGTGAAGTTACAAGCGAGC
>JAQVGF010000053.1:0-7781 GCA_028696875.1 Dysgonamonadaceae bacterium | reverse complement strand
GGACATTTCAATTTTTATACCAATCCTGAAAGGATTGAATGTTTATAGCCTCTAATGATATACAAAGATACGACCCCGATGGGGGTCGAATAGATCTATTAAAATTTGTTCTGTAAACATATGACCACTTCGTGGTCTTACTATCTCCTCCCTATCAAATATTAAACACAAAACAAATGAGAAATTCTATATCAATCACTACAATAGCAATATTGATTTTAACACTAACCGCCATATTAATAAGCGGTTGCACTACCAATAAAAAATCATCCTCATTGCAATTGTCCAAAATTTATGTGGCAAATGAGGGAGAAGGCACTGTTTCAGTTATTGATCTTCAAGACAACTTGAAAGTTACAATTACAGATATAAACGATAACTCGGATGAAAAGTTTATGAACGATAGATCGAGTTGCCCATATGAAAAGAGCTTAAAAAATTATTGAAAAGCGATATGGCAGATCTTAAAAACATCGGAGGCAGAGTAGGGGGCGCCACCACTGCAGCAAAGTTTCTGGAACATTTTACCGATTACGACTGGATACATTTGGACATTGCCGAACCGGCTTCTCTGAAGAAAAAAAGTGGATACAAACAAGTGGGTGGAACTGCAGTGGGAGTTCGTTTGCGTTATAACTTCATTGAGTCCCAAATTCGATTGAAACAATATGAATAAACAGATAATTTTTGATTTTGACGGAACTCTTGTTGACACTTTCGATGTAATAAAGAACATCGTTATAAATGAGTACGGTGAGTATGATATCGATTTTGAATTGTTTAAACACAAAGGTGCAAAGGGTTTGCTGAAAAAAGCGAATATCCCTCGCTGGAAACTTCCCGGAATGATCCTGAATGTTACATCGAAACTAAGAAAAAGTGAGAATATCAAACTGTTTCCCGGTATTGTCGATTTGCTTTACAGTCTGAAAAGCAATTACAAAATTGGCATCGTTTCAAGCAACTCCAAAGATATTATTATTGATACGTTGAAAAAAGACAATATTGAAAATTTGTTCGAATTTGTATATTCTGAAAGTTCACTTTTTGGTAAGCACTTAGTTTTAAAAAAAATGTGCAAAAAACACAACATAAATCCACTTGATGTAATCTATGTGGGTGATGAGGACAGAGATATTATTGCGGCAAAAAAAGCCGGAATCAAAAACATTGCAGTTACGTGGGGATTTAACTCAAAGGAAAAACTAAGCAGAGAAAACCCTGATTATCTGGTTGATTCACCCATGCAAATTCTTGAAGTACTTCCCCAAAAGTAAAACTATACACAATAAGCTTTTTAGAAATTTGATCGCGCGTTTTACGTTGCAAAGCGTACGTTACAAAGACTATTTAGATGATTACTTCTTTACCTACATAAAAAACTTCCAACTTCCCTCTCATCTTTTGACTCAACAGATCAATTGCCTTTTCACCCGTGCAATGCCCCGTATAAAACTTTGCCGCAGGCAATAACACAGTAAGTTCGTGAGCTATGTCAGTTAACTCATCTGTAGTTTCAATTTTCACATAATCTTTACCATCTA
This sequence comes from Dysgonamonadaceae bacterium, assembly GCA_028696875.1. Lineage (GTDB taxonomy): Bacteria > Bacteroidota > Bacteroidia > Bacteroidales > Dysgonomonadaceae > UBA2632. The sequence goes on along the minus strand of JAQVGF010000053.1, from coordinate 6,237 downwards.
TTAGGTGGAATCCGCCATACAGACAATGTATCTGCTTACGCTGAATAACCGATTGCACTGTAGTTACTATGTTTAGCACGCCATTGTGTCCACATCCGGTAAAGATACACAACCCTTGCGCGGTATCTACTCCAAGAATGAGTTCGTGAGAAAAGTCATCTAACTCTTCGATGCCATTCTTTTGTCTATACAGTATTGCGTTCCCTTTGGGAGTGTTATATGTATGTGGTATGTGAGTTATAAACCAAAGGTTATCGCTATTTGTGTTTTTGTCCAACAAAATAAATCGTTCACGATAATCCATTAATTCCGGAGAAAAACCATTCATCTTCTTCACTCCTTTCTTCAACGAAAAATATTCATAATCAAAGATTGAAGCGTTCATATAAACTTTTGCAGTTTTGTTTATTTTCAAAAAAGTCACAAGACCACCAATATGGTCGTAATGTCCATGCGAAATAACAACCATATCTATTTCACCCAAATCTACACCAAGTTTTTGCGCGTTGCGCATAAAAAGATCGGACTGTCCGGTATCGTATAGGATCTTTTGATTGTCATCCGTTTCGATATATAGCGACAATCCATGTTCTGTTTCTAAGTTTGTCGATTGAGTTCTGTTGTCTACGAGTGTAATTATCTTCACGGTCAAAATTATTTGAGTGTTTACTTGTAAAGATAACAAATTTGCATTCCAGATGCAAATGCTCAAAAAATATTATTTGGTATTTATAGGCATTGTATTGTCCTAATTCAAAAATACATTTGATTTATGGCGGTCAGTTACATGATAATTATAGTTTCGGTATGAAACAGTTGCCTAACTGCCAAAGATGCCGCAATGGCAACGGGAGCTTTTCCGGTTGGTTTAAAGGCAAGAAAAATTAGTCGCAATATTAAGTACATGAACGATCTTGATTGGTTTAAGCATATCACAAAAGATGCAAGAAATCCTTTTAAGAATGATCCCTATGAAACTGTAAATGTGAATGGTGGAATGATAAACAATGAGCCATTTGACAAAGTTATGGAACTCCTTATTGGTGGTGCAATCACTCCTGAAAAACTAAAAAAAATGCATGATTACAATAAATTCAATAGCACGGTATTGATGATTGATCCTTTTCCAAGCGGAAAGGATGACGACATTAATGACTCTTTGTCAATTGAATCGGAGGAAGACGACAAAAGCAGTACACTGGCTACAATAATCAGTAAAACACTCGTTGCAATGATTAATCAATCAAGGATAAAGACATCGGTGTTGATTGATGCAATGGACTCTGACAAGGCCGGGCAATATTTAATAGTTCCTACCAGATATGAGAACATTGGTGGAATAGAAACATCAATTGAGGGAGGGAAAGCGATTGTATGCGGCTCACTGGGTGGATTTAGCGGATTTATTAGCAAAGAATTTAGAATTCACGATTATTTTTTGGAACGAGCAAATTGCGAGAAATTTTTACGCGACCATTTTACTGTTCCTGCTGACACCACAAATGAAATTTTTGTAAATGGTTATTCAGGTATTGCTAACAAAAAATCATTTATTTCGCAAACGGATGGTGGGCTGCAAATCATACCCATTTTTACAAAAATGCAATCCAAACCATACATACCGCAATTCTCTAACAATAAAGTATGGCCGTCAGTTACAACCGCTAACATTAAATCTTATCGTAAAATGATAAAGGCACGAGTCCAGAAAGTGCTCTTTAACATTGCCGATTATAGCAGAATACAGCGTGCATTGTTATGGATAGGAGCTAAAGTAGTTTTAAATGGGAGAATTGCAGATGCAGTAATTGATACTGTTGTGGAATCACTTAAAGAACATAAGCTAATAAAATAATACTGTTGAAAAACCGCTGGTTGCTAACCGCAACAATATTTAAAAATAACCAATTAAAACGACAACTAAAATGGGTGGAAAAAGGTTTATAGAATAGACAACATCGGGTATTGGAACTTTATCCATTATTTCTGATGAGAAAAAAAACAAAAAAAATGTCCCATATAAAACCAAAGAACGTTGCCATTATAGTTGCTCATCCTGATGATGAAACATTATGGGCAGGCGGAACAATTTTGAGTCATCCCGAATGGATTTGTTTTATTGTTTCTCTGTGCAGAGGAAGCGATGCTGATCGTGCTCCAAAGTTTCAGAATGCTCTGAAAGCACTAAACTCAACCGGTACTATAGCAGATTTAGATGATGGTCCGCAACAAATTCCGCTTGATGAAACAGAACTTGAACAAACCATTGTGAAATTACTGCCAAAAAAGAGTTTCGATTTAATTATTACGCATAATCCGTCGGGAGAATACACCCGTCATTTACGCCATGAAGAAGTAAGTAAAGCGGTTATAAATCTATGGTATAATAAAAAAATAAAAACTGATGAACTTCACACTTTTGCTTATGAAGATGGTGATAAAATGTACCTTCCACGTGCTATCAAGGAAGCATCAATATACAATCAACTCTCGAAAGAGATATGGCAACGGAAATATGGCATTCTAAACAAAACGTATGGTTTTGAGAAAAATAGTTGGGAGTTGCAAACAACTCCCACCGAAGAAGCATTCTGGCAATTTACAAATTCACTCGACGCTAATAAATGGTTAAATAATGGAGGACTTTACAAATGAAAGTATTGGTATTATATGATTACCCTCCCTCCCCGGGAGGACTTGCCACGCAGGGAGATCTTTTATACAAAGGATTAGTGGAAATGGGAATTGATGCCCACCCGGTACATTTTGAATCGGCACTGGAAAAGGAATGGTATTATCGCTGGTTTGAACCGGATGTTGTGGTTGGAGTAGGTTATTGGGGACATACGCCACAATTGGTTCTTCACCCACAGCGGTATGGTGTTCAACCGGTTCCTTGGTTAGTTGCCGATGGCTATATTGCCAACTATCAGGAAGTGTTGAATGCTCTACCTCTTATTCTGGTAACATCTAATTGGGTAAAAGAAATGTATGTTCGCGATGGAATCGATGGTGGTAAAATTGAAGTTTTACCCGTGGGCTGCAATACGGATACATTCATTCCCTTTCAAAAAGATGATCCAAAAATTTTAGCCGTTCGCGAATCTCTGGGTATTTCACCCAACCAGCTAATGATTCTAACAGTTGGCGGTGACGCTGCATCAAAAGGGGCACAGGAGGTAATGCAGGCACTGGCCATTATTGATACCGAAGCACCTGACTGGAAATATGTTTGCAAGGTTTGGCCACAACCACGAACCAAAATACAAAACCTTGCAGATTTGGAAATGGCAAATCGCCTTGGTATAGAAAAGAATGTAACCTATGCTACCAATACCATTTCACGGAACTTTATGCCTTACCTGCTTGGCGCTTGCGATATTTATGCAGCGCCATCACGATTGGAAGGTTTTGGAATGCCACAGGTGGAAGCCGGAGCATGCGCAAAACCTGTTATCAGCATAAAAGCGATGGGAATGTTGGATACACTTATTCATGGAAAAACAGCACTTCTGGCAAATGTGGCACAGCAAATTGTTGTGAATGAAGTATTGTTGGGAGAGGAATCTGGGTTTGAGGATAGTCACAAAATAGTTTTCAATGTACCACGCACAGTTGATTACCGGGCTAATGTTCAAGATATTGCTAAATATCTGATGAAGTTGATGACAGATAGTGAGTTGAGAGATAAGTTGGGTAAAGCAGGAAGAGAAAGAGTGGTGGAGAATTTTGATTATCGAGTGGTCGCAAAACAATTTGTAAAGATTATCAACAATAAACTGGGAATATATTAAATGAAAAGGATAGAAGTCGGAATGAAAAACTGAAAAATAGTTGAAAGCTCCAGAATTTAAACGTAAAATATTTAAAAAAAACAAAATGCGTACTGAATTTTTGAAAGAGATTGAAGAGACCAAAAAAGCTGCTCTGGAAGTTTTACTTCATAATGCACATGGACCTTTCCAGGGTCTACCTCGGACAGCAGGATGGGGATATCCCGAACCCTATACACGAGATTTGATGATTTCCCTCTTGGGAATAGGCGTCTCCGGTAATCAAACGCTTCTGAGGAGCATTCGAAAAACATTGGAAACACTGGCTAAAAACCAAACAAAGCAAGGACATATTCCATCGCTTGTGCATGACAATGACGATCGCGGTGCAAGTGATACCACACCCCTATTTTTATTGGCAACCGGTATATTCAGAAAGATAACGGGAGAAGTTGATTTTTTGGCAGAAGCCGTAGAAAAATCATTGGTTTGGATGAGTTATCAAAGTCCAACAAACAAATACTTGGTGGCACAACAACCAACCAGTGACTGGCGAGATGAACAGTGGGTGCTTGGGTACGGATTATTTGTGAATGCACTTACGTATAGTTCCTACAGAATTCATGGTAAAGATGAATGGGCTGATAATATGCGTCGTGCAATGAGTCGTTTTACAATTACGGGAGATACTATTCATCGTCATGTTCATGGAGGTTTGGTGGTGAAACATAAACCTTATTATGCGCTGTGGTCATACAAGGTTTTGAGCAGCGAACGTTTCGATTTGCTCGGAAATAGCCTTGCTATTCTCTCAGGAATTGCTTCGTATTCGAGGGCAAATGATATGATTTCGTGGTTAGAGGAGGAATGTATTGCAATGAAAGGCAGAGGAGAGTTGAGTTGTAATCTGCCTCCTAACTTTTTCCCTTTTACAAAACCCGGAGATCCCGATTGGCATGAGAGATATGCACTCTATAACAATCCCGGAGATTATCACAATGGAGGAATTTGGCCTTTTATTGTTGGATTTTATATCGCGGCATTGGTTGCTGCCAAACGATTTAAACTAGCTGAAGAAAAACTTTTGGAACTAACTGAATGTGTTAAATTATCTCACACAGAAAATCTTGAATTTGGGTTTAATGAATGGATAAAAGCTCAAACAGGTAAACCAATGGGACAAGACTGGCAAACGTGGAGCGCAGCAATGTATTTATATGCCGCAAAATGTGTCGAGGAAAGGAGAACTCCGTTTTTTGAGGAGATGAGAAAATAACAATTCAAACAATAATACTATTAATTAAAGAAAGGAAGAGATTATGTTATTTAAAATTAAAACATTAGAAAAATACAAATTAAAAGCCAGTGACGGTGAAATTGGTAAAGTTGAAGATTTTTATTTCGATGACAAACATTGGACCATTCGCTATTTAGTTGCAGACACAGGAACCTGGCTTACTGAAAGGCGAGTTCTGATAGCTCCATATGCTTTTAATTCCGTAAATAAAGAAGAAAAGGAGATCGCTATTAATTTGAGTAAAAAACAGATTGAAGATAGTCCTTCTCTGGATAGTGACAGGCCTGTATCTCATCAATTTGAGGTGGCTTACTATGGTTATTATGGATTGCCCGCATATTGGCATGGAGGATACATGTGGGGCGCTTATCCTTATTTAAACCGTGATAGCAAAAAATCAGAAGAAGATAAAAAGATGGAGAAAACATGGGATCCACATTTACGCAGCACCAATGATGTAAAGGGACACCATATTCAAGCCAGCGACGGTGAAATAGGTCATGTTGATGATTTTATAATTGATGATGAAACTTGGGCAATTCGTTATCTGATCATAGATACAAAGAACTGGTGGGCCGGAAAGAAAATCTTAATTTCACCACAATGGATTGACCATATCAGTTGGGACGAATTAAAAGTCTTTGTCAATCTTTCCCGTGAGAATATTATGCAGTCACCCGAATATTCGGAAGATTCTCTACCAACTCGGGATTATGAGTCCAAATTGCATAGCCATTATGATCGCAAGGGATATTGGGAAGATGAACCTTCCGCTCATGAGCATCCACATTGAAGCAATTGTCAGAAATAACTTTCTAATATAGATGGGTTTGTCTTGCAATAATACTTGGATCGTGAATGGTTAATTGTTATTCATATCGTTTATATTGATGAAGTACAGCAGCGTGCATTTCAGCTTTCAAATTCTCAAATCTGGCATATAAAAAAGCAAGAGATTAAAATTAAACGAAAACAGGGTAATCATCATATGATGGCTACCCTGTTTCTGTTAACAGATTCTGACAACTTGAGTTACGCTAAAAAAAATTTATTAGTCTTGTAAGAAATTCAGGAAAAATTCCCACGCACAATAAAATAAGTGTTATACTGGAAAAAACGAATCCATACAACAGTCCAACACGAGATGCTTTTTCCGTTGATTCAACC
>JAQVGF010000052.1 GCA_028696875.1 Dysgonamonadaceae bacterium | reverse complement strand
CCTATGACTAAAAAAGAACGTTACGCCGCCGTACTCAATTGGTTTCAAGAAAACGCAGAGTTTGCTAAAACCGAGTTGAAATATGAAAATAATTACCAGCTTTTAGTTGCCGTAATTCTTTCGGCGCAATGTACCGATAAACGAGTTAATTTGATTACGCCGGCTTTGTTTGAAGCATTCCCTGTGCCGGAAGTAATGGCTGCATCATCGCAAGATGAAGTGTTTGAATATATCAAATCGTGCTCCTATCCTAATAACAAAGCAAAAAGTTTGGTGGGAATGGCTAAGAAATTGATGACCGATTATAACGGAGAAGTACCTACAGATTTTGATTCCCTGATAACTCTTCCCGGCGTAGGCCGAAAAACTGCCAACGTGATGTTATCAGTAGCTTTTGATACGCCGGCAATGCCGGTAGATACACATGTGTTCAGAGTAGCCAATAGAATTGGTTTGACAACTAATTCGAAGAATCCGCTGCAAACCGAGAAAGAATTAGTGAAGTACATTCCAAGAGAAATCTTGTCGGAAGCACATCACTGGTTCATATTGCACGGAAGATATATTTGCGTTGCACGCAAACCAAAGTGCGAAATTTGTGGATTGCAAGAGTGGTGCAAGTATTATCAAAAATATGTGAAACCAAATGAGAGTAAATAATTACGGATTGCGAATGTCATCGTGGTGCGAGATGCGTGTTTCAACTTCACTTACAACTTACAACTAACGTCTTATTACTATATCTTAATGATACTCATCCCAACTCTTTATCGCAATATCATCAACACTCATATTGCAAAATGATTGAATATATGCCCTTGCCAAACGTGTGTTTGTAATCAGTGGCACATTAAAGTCAATGGAGGTTCTTCTAATTTTATAGCCATTGCGCAGCTCGCTCGGCGTTAAATTTTTGGGAATGTTTACTACCAAATCAATTTTCTTTTGCTGAAGCAATTCAATTGTGTTAGGGCTTTTCTCTTCATTTGGCCAATAGACAAGCGTAGCAGGCACATCGTTATCTACTAAAAACTTTTGAGACCCTCCTGTTGCAAAAAGATTATATCCCTTTTGGTGTAGCATTCGGGCAGTTTCTAACAATTCTGCTTTTGATTTTGCAGGACCGGTAGAGAACAACACATTTTTCTTGGGTATTGTGTGACCAACGGACAACATTGCCGTTAGCAATGCCTCATCAAAATTATCCCCCAAACAACCAACTTCGCCGGTTGATGCCATATCCACACCCAAAACGGGATCTGCATGTTGCAAGCGCGAGAAAGAAAATTGAGATGCTTTGATACCCACATGATCAAGATCAAAAGCATTCTTATGGGGTTTCTCAACATCCATCCCCAACATTACTTTGGTTGCCAGTTCAATAAAGTTTATTTTCAAAACTTTAGATACAAACGGTATGGAACGTGATGCGCGCAAGTTGCACTCAATAACCCGAATCTGATTCTCTTTTGCAAGAAACTGAATATTAAATGGACCGGATATCTCTAATGCTCTCGCAATTTTTTGTGCAACTTTTTTAACTTTACGTGCTGTTTCTACATAAAGTCGTTGTGGTGGAAATTGTATGGTTGCGTCACCCGAATGTACCCCGGCAAACTCCACATGCTCTGAAATGGCATAGGTAACAATCTCTCCCTTGTTGGCAACAGCATCAAACTCTATCTCTTTTGCATTTTCAACAAACTCGCTCACCACCACCGGATATTTGCTGGAAATATCGGCGGCAAGTTGAAGAAAGTTTCTCAACTCTTCATCGTTTGAGCAAACATTCATTGCCGCACCCGAAAGCACATAAGAGGGACGAACAAGAACAGGATAGCCAACTTCTTCAACAAATCCTTGTATGTCACTCAACGAGGTTAGTTCTTTCCAACGAGGCTGGTCAATGCCCAAATCATCCAACATGCTTGAGAATTTATGTCGATTCTCTGCATTGTCAATTTTGTTAGCTTGTGTGCCTAAAATATTCACTCCATAATTATCCAATCGAACAGCAAGATTGTTAGGTATCTGTCCACCAACTGATAAAATTACTCCATGCGGATTTTCCAACTCAACAATATCCATCACCCGTTCAAATGTTAACTCATCAAAATAAAGACGATCGCACATATCATAATCCGTAGAAACGGTTTCGGGATTGTAGTTAATCATTACCGAACGATACCCCTCTTTTCTAACTGTCGTAAGGGCATTTACCGAACACCAATCGAACTCTACAGATGAGCCAATGCGGTACGCACCTGAGCCTAAAACGATTACCGATTTTTTGTCGCCTAAATAATGAACATCGTTTTCGGTGCCATTGTATGTTAAGTACAAATAGTTGGTTTGTGCAGGATACTCTGCAGCAAGTGTGTCAATTTGTTTAACAACCGGAAGGATGTTAAGACTCTTACGATATGTACGAATTAATTCGGAACCATCGTCAGGCATATCTTCTTTCCACAGAGCTCGTGCAATTTGAAAATCGGAGAAACCTTGTTTCTTTGCAATCCGTAAATATTTGTCGAACACAATGTTCTCAGATTTTGATAAATCTACATCATGTGGTTGTAATGCTTCAATGATTTCTGCCGTTTCTAATATATTGTGCAATTTGTACAAGAACCATTTATCTATTTTGGTTAAGTCGTGAATCTGATCAATGGTATAACCAACTCTGAAAGCTTTGCTTATTACAAATATACGTTCGTCAGTTGGTTCTCTTAGCGCTTTATCAATATCTTTTATTTTAAGTTCTTTGTTTTCGACAAAACCATGCATGCCCTGCCCTATCATACGGAGTCCCTTTTGAATGGCTTCTTCAAAAGTCCGACCAATAGCCATAATTTCGCCAACAGACTTCATGCTTGAACCAATCTCTTTGGTAACACCGCTGAATTTACCCAAATCCCATCGAGGTATTTTTACTACCACATAATCGAGTGCAGGCTCAAAGAAAGCGCTCGTTGATTTGGTAACAGAGTTTTTCAAATCGAAAAGACCGTATCCCAAACCCAGTTTTGCTGCAACAAATGCCAGTGGATATCCGGTTGCTTTGGATGCCAGTGCCGATGAACGGCTCAATCGGGCGTTAACTTCAATCACTCTATAATCTTCCGAATCGGTATCTAATGCATATTGAACATTACACTCACCCACGATTCCAAGATGGCGCACAATTTGAATTGCCAAGCTTCGGAGTTTATTAAACTCTGAATTGGTAAGCGTTTGCGATGGAGCAACTACGATACTTTCGCCCGTATGGATGCCCAATGGATCAAAATTCTCCATATTACAAACCGTAATACAATTATCGTATTGGTCGCGCACCACTTCATATTCAATCTCTTTCCATCCTTTTAGCGATTTCTCAATAAGCAATTGGTCAGAGTATGAAAATGCTTTTTCAGCCAACATTTTAAGTTCTTCGGGATTGTTGCAAAAGCCCGAACCAAGTCCACCAAGCGAATAAGCAGCCCTCACAATAATTGGATAGCCCAACGTTTCGGCAGCTTTCAATGATTCCGCTAATGTGTTTGTTGCCACACTTTGTATAGTTTTTACATCTATTTGGTTCAATTTTTTCACAAACAAATCGCGGTCCTCTGTTGCCATAATTGTTTGCACCGAAGTTCCTAATACTTGTACATTGTGCTTTTCCAACGTGCCTGCTTCAAACAGTTTCACTCCACAATTAAGCGCAGTCTGCCCACCAAAAGCAAGCATTATACCGTCGGGTTGTTCTTTCTTAATTACTTTTTCTACAAAGTAAGGAGTGATGGGCAAGAAGTATATTTTGTCTGCCGAACCTTCCGAAGTTTGAACGGTGGCAATGTTGGGGTTAATCAAAATAGTTTCTATTCCTTCTTCTTTAAGTGCTTTGAGTGCTTGCGAGCCTGAATAGTCGAATTCACCCGCCTCACCAATTTTGAGTGCACCCGAACCAAGTAACAATACTTTCTTGATGTCTGAACGGGAATAGGATAAGCCATTTTGATTGGGTCTGTCTATTGTTGTCATTTGTTTTTTATCTATCTATCAAATCGCGTTTACATTGTGACTTTTCACTTCTTATTTATTATAAGTGGTATTTAGAGCATATCTATAAAATCTTGAAACAGAAACTCTGTATCTGTAGGACCACTCGCAGCTTCGGGATGAAACTGAACGGAAGAGAAAGGTTTTGTTTTGTGTTTTATTCCCTCATTGGTTCCGTCATTCATATTTTCGAAATAGGGCTCCCATTCATTGTTCAGTAGACTTGCATCTACTGCATATCCATGATTTTGAGAAGTAATGTAGCATCTGTTCTCGCCTACTCTTCTCACAGGTTGATTGTGACTGCGATGTCCATATTTTAGTTTGTATGTTTTAGCACCTGCTGCCATTGCCAACAGTTGATTACCCATACAAATACCAAAAATGGGTTTGTTCTTGTTCATTGCGCGAACAACGTTATCTACCGTTATTTGACAATATTCGGGGTTTCCTGCACCATTAGATATGAACAGACCGTCGTATTCTATGGAATTGAAATTATAATCCCAAGGCACTCTAATGAGATGAATATTCTTTTTGAGTAAATGACGAATTATATTGTGTTTCACACCACAATCTACCAACACCACTTTTTTCTTTCCGTTTTTATATTCAATTATCTCCTTGCAGCTTACTTTAGCTACTAAGTTTTCTTGAGACGGATCGTAATAATCAATGGAATCCTCAGTTTCATTATCAATAATAATTTTGCCAAGCATCGAACCATTTTCACGCAACTCTTTAGTCAAAGCACGTGTATCAATGTCATATATGGCCGGAATACCTTCTTCCTTCAGCCAATCTGAAAGACTTCTTTCTGCGTTCCAATGCGAATAGTCATGTGAGTAGTCCGAAACTATCAATCCATTAACATGTATACGTTCAGATTCAAAAAAATCGGAAATTCCGTTGGTCATACTGTTAGGTGGGACTCCGTAATTTCCGATTATTGGATAAGTGATGGTAAGTATTTGCCCTTCGTAGGACGGGTCAGTGAGGCTCTCCGGATAACCAACCATGGCCGTATTGAAAACCACCTCGCCCGAATTCGATTTATCGGAACCAAACGATTTTCCATGAAAAACTACACCATTTTCTAAAATCAATCGTGCAGGCTTATCTTTGCGCATATATGTGGGATTTATGAAAGTTTGAAAGAGAAAAAATAGTGTCTCTCTAAAATCAAAAACAAAATTATACATAATTTCGCTGTTTCGATAATTTTTTGATAGATAAATCTGATTTATTTGACAAAAAAGGTACAAAACCTACATATTGAACAAGTTTCAACTTTTGTAAAGTACAGGGCAATTTCTTCAAATAAGACTTGGCTTGCGAGGATACACATTCAACTATCACATGAGTCGCATTTACTATTCTAAACATTTGTTCTATAAACATCCAACTCATTTGGTATTAAGTAATCATCAAAGTCAAATTCAAATCACTTGAGCTTGCGAAAATGGGAGAAAACGGCTGTTAAAAGTACTCTTGACTAAAACTATAGTTAAATTCATTATCTTTGCACAAAAAGTTAATAAAATGAGTTTATCAAAGAGATTAGAAGAGCGCAGCAAAGGCACGTGCGAATTGTGTGAAGCAGCAGAAGCAAACAATATTTACAATGTGCCCCATGGAAGTGGTGCCGACATTGATACAAACGTTCATTTGTGTGATAAATGTTTGGCGCAAATTGAAATTAAAGAAGAGTTGGAAAGTGGTTATTGGTCTGTATTCCTTCCCACTACCATGTGGAGCGAGGTTTCAGCAGTTCAAGTTCTGGCATGGCGAATGTTGAACAGATTCAGAGACGAAACTTGGGCGCACGATGCGCTTGAAATGTTGTACCTCAACGACGATGATTTGGAATGGGCTAAAGCAAGTGGCGAACACCTATCGAATGTGGAAGATAGTTTGCACAGAGATTGCAATGGCACGCTCTTGATTGGTGGAGATTCTGTGAGCTTAATCAAAGACCTTGATGTAAAAGGTTCTACAATAAATGCAAAAATGGGAACTGCTGTGAGAAACATTCGCTTAGATCCCGAAAACTCAGAATTTATTGAAGGTAAAATTGATGGACAAAACATTGTGATTCTTACCAAGTTTGTTCGCAAAATAAACTAAAAAGGGCTATTTGATATAGAGTTTCAGCTAATATTGAATCGGAGATTTATGAATGGAGAGCCAGCTCACGCCGATTTATTTATTATTGGTCTGTTGCGAAGCATGAAAGCAATAAAACACGTTTGCAAAAGCGACACACGCACGGTCATTGAGTGGTGTTGAAATTCTCGCATTGAGTAAAGTCGAAATGTTGCAAATGCACGCTATCAAGCTTGATGATTTTTTTAAGATGTAAATTAATTAATGAGCTCTTCCTGTTAAATGATATTACTTTTAATACTTTTTGGGGTTTTAAATTTGCATAAGAGTACCAATACTAATACCTTTGTTTAACCAAGATAAATAATAAATGTCTTGAAATATTCAGAAATAAAGCGCAAATTGAAAAAGGCAGGTTGTTATCCTGTTAGAGAAGGCGGTAATCACACCATTTGGTATAGTCCAATAACCGACAGAGCTTTCCCGATGTCACGACACAACTCGGAAGAAGCTAAGAATAAAACACAGAGGTCAATTGAAGCTCAATCGGGAGTTAAACTTTAGCCTCTGAATAAAAGAACTGGAGGATAAACTATGAAATTAAAAGCAATAATTGTTAGAGGAAACAATGGCACATATGATGTTAACTTAGAGTATTCAAATAAAGTTACATTTGGATTATTCGGGCAAGGAGACAGAGTTGATGAAGCTATTGCCGATTTTTATAACTCCCGTGACGAAATGCAAGCACATTATAAAGAAATAGGAAAAAAGTTTCCTGATAATTTAGATTTTGAATTTAAATATGATGTCGCATCTTTTCTGGAATATTACTCAAATAAGTTTACTCTTGCGGGTTTGCAAACTATAACAGGCATCAATCAAGGACAATTAAGTCATTACGTAACAGGGAGAAAAAAACCGAGACAAGAAACCATTCAAAAAATTGAGGATGGAATACATCGATTTGCGAAGGAATTGAGTCAGGTTTCTTTTGTTTAATATTGGATATCAAACCCCCGATATGCCAATCGCTGGCGCGAGTTTGTAATTAGTGTCTGCCGTAGGCAAAGAAAGAGTTCGCTTTGCGACACACGCATTGCAAATGCGCGCGAGCGAGATTCACCAATGGTCGACACATGAGTACCGTCCGTACATAAAAACAGATCGGATGGATTACTTCACACAACTCATATCTCACAACCCATACCCCAAAACACACACCTATTTATTAAAGACGTCTCTTACTCTTTTTCCTTTTCACTGCTTGCTTTATAACTACATAGGCAATAAACAAGCCAACCAGAACCAAAAACAGATACGAAAGTTCGTGACTATATTTATTTATCAAATCTTGCTGTCCGTGAAGGATATATCCCAAAAATGCAAGAATAGTATTCCAAATACCTGCACCAAGAAAAGTGTAGAGCAAAAAGCTTGGCATATTCATACGGGCTAAACCGGCTGGAATTGATATCAATTGTCGAATACCGGGAACCAGTCTCCCAACGAACGTGGATGTTTTGCCTTTTTTATTGAAATATATTTCAGCTTCCATCATCTTCTCTTTACTGAGTAAAAGAAAATGACCTGCTTTACTATCTACAAACTTATAAATTAACGGACGACCCAGATAGATAGCTAAAAAATAGTTGATAAGAGCGCCTAATAAAGCACCGAAAGTTGCAAAAAGCACTACTAAGTAGATATTTAAATGACTTCCAGGTTGACTGGCAATATAGGCAGCAGGAGGAACCACTATTTCGGAAGGAAATGGAATAAACGAACTCTCTACTGTCATCAAAATAGTGATGGTTGCATAATTCATGTTTTGATCATACCACTGTTCTATTTTTTGTAACAATGTTTGTTCAGTTTTTTCTGGGAGAATAAGTTCTGAACTATTTGTGGCTTGAGCAATAATAGCTGTTGTAATAAATAGTGACAATAATAAGATAAAGAGTTTCTTCATATATTTATCAGTAAAAAGCACAAAACTGAAGTAAGATTAAATCTAATATTTGATATTTTTGAACAACACACGGGTTTCACGAGCTTCATTTAAACGAATCAATAATTTTTCCCGATCAAATGTTGAATAATCTGCATCTTCGTTATCGGTTAACAAGTTCAACAACGAACGTAATTCATCATCCGTAAATTGTTTCATTATCTCGTCAAATGGTTCTTTAGCGCCTATTTCGAAACGAATAAAAGCTAAGCGTGCTTTTGCGGTTGGGAAATCGGGATTCAAAGAAATGAGTTTCTCCAAGTATTCTGCAGCTTTTTCATGATTTTCTTGTTCCATGCTAATATTAGCCAGTTTATCAACAATAATCTCATCGTCGGGCGCATCAATCATTGCCAAGGTATATGCCATTTCTGCTGTCGCATAATCTTTGTTGTATATTGCCAATTCCCCTTCCAATATAAAAAAATCGATGGAATTTTTCTCTTCATCCGGAATTTTATCAAAGATATCTTGAGCTTCCTCATATTTCTCCTGATTTAGATAAATATGAGCACGTTGTAACAAAATTCCTTCCGAGCCAAATCGCTCTTCCTTTTGTGCAATAACCTCCAACATTTCGTCGTAGCGCTCCATCACTTCATATCCTTCCAACAGAGAATCATACAAACTTTCGTCATCGGGCGAATCATTCAAACACTCTTTAAAAACTCGAACTGCTTCTTCCGCATTATCATTTAGATAAAGCGAAAGCGCTTTCATTTTTAAAACATTGACATCCGATTCATTGATGGTGAGTGCAAAATCGAAAGCCTCAATAGCTTTATCGTATTGCTGCTTCATGGAGTAAAGCTTTCCTAAATTAACCCAACCATCAAAGGAATAAGGATCTAAATCAAGAATTGAATTGTTTAATTCAATGGCTTTATCAAAATTGTTTATCATTTCATAAGCAAAAGAGAGATCCACTAACAACTCTTCGTTATTGTTATCTACTTTGAGAGCCGACTCTAACAATGATATTGCTTTATCGTATTTATCAACATCGTTGTAAAGATATCCTGCTTCAGTTACAAAAGTATAGAGATCATCACCGTAAATTTCGCTTTGCAAAACTCCGTTCAATATTTCATCAGCTTCATCAAATCTTTCAAGATTGAGTAAGCATTCAATTTTTATCAGTAAAAAATCGATGTTGCCATCGTCCTCTCCAATGCCCAACAGATAATCGTAAGCCTCTTGATAATTTTCGGCAATTACTAATATTTTTGCTTTCACAATCATTAGCTGCGGACTGCCCGGATGTATCCCTAAGCCCGTATCAACAATGTGATCTGCCTCTGAGGCATCTCCAAAATCGTTGTAATAATCGGCTAACAATGCAAACTCATCAGCATCGAAATATATATTTTTTCCCATATAACGCATTTGTTCATATCTTTGAACTAATTCGTTAATATCCAAATCATTCTCTTCCATTTAGCAATAAAATCTTTTGTTGAATTCCTATTTTTTCTTACTCCATGAATCACGCAACGGAACAGTTCTGTTGAAAACTAAATTATTGGGTGTTGAATCAATATCTACATTGAAATAACCGATGCGTTGGAATTGAAAAATATCTCCCGGTTCCACATCTTTCAAATACTCCTCCACTTTGCAGTTTTGAACTATTTTCAATGAATCCGGATTAATCAATTCTTTGAAATTTTTATCCTTAACATTTGCGGGATCTTCCACCATGAACAAGCGATCATACAAACGAACTTCGGCATTAATACTGTGCGGAACAGAAATCCAATGAATGGTCCCTTTTACTCGTCGGCCTGCTTCCGGCATGCCGCTTCGCGTTTCAGGATCATATTCCGCATACACTTCAACAACATTTCCGTTATCATCTTTTTTGCAACCCGTGCAATTTATAATGTATGCGCTTTTCAGACGCACTTCTCTTCCCGGTGATAAGCGGAAATATTTGCGAGGTGCATCTTCCATAAAGTCGTCGCGCTCGATGTATAACTCTCTGGTAAAAGCAATTTCACGACTCCCCATGCTTTCATCTTCGGGGTTATTGATAGTTTCCATCATTTCCGTTTTCCCTTCGGGATAATTGGTAATAATCAACTTTATTGGATCAATAACTCCGGAAACACGGGCTGTTTTAGTGTTTAAATCTTCCCGAATACTATGTTCAAGAAGTGCTAAATCAATCATTCCGTCATATTTGGTATAACCAATTCGGTCTACAAAATTACGGATCGATTCCGGAGTATATCCTCTTCGCCGTAAGCCTGAAAGTGTTGGCATGCGCGGATCGTTCCATCCCGAAACCAAATTCTCCTGAACAAGTTCCAACAATCTCCGCTTACTCATCATAGTGTAAGTAAGGTTCAAACGATTGAACTCATATTGATGAGGGCGATAGTCACTATCTGCCAATTGATCAATAAACCAATCGTACAGTGGGCGGTGCACTTCAAACTCTAATGTGCATATTGAATGCGTAACTCCTTCAAAATAATCGGATTGTCCGTGAGCAAAATCGTACATCGGATAAGCTTTCCAATCGGTTCCGGTACGATGATGAGGAGTATGAACGATACGATAAATAAGAGGGTCGCGTAAATGCATGTTAGATGCAGCCATATCAATTTTGGCACGCAGCACCATGGCACCTTCGGGCAAATCACCGCTATTCATCTTCTCAAAGAGCTCTAAGCTCTCTTCAATAGGGCGATCTCTGTAAGGACTGTTTGTTCCGGGTTTAGTTGGAGTTCCTTTTTGCTTGGCAATATCTTCCGCACTCTGTTCATCAATGTAAGCTTTGCCTTCTTTAATTAGTCTCACTGCAAAATCCCACAATTGAGGGAAATAATCGGATGCATAAAAAACGTTACCCCACTCAAAGCCCAACCAATGAATATCTTCCATAATGGAATCAACATACTCCACTTCTTCCTTTACAGGATTGGTATCATCGAACCGTAGGTTACAAACACCATTGTATTTTTCTGCAATTCCAAAATCGATGCAAATAGCTTTTGCGTGTCCAATGTGGAGGTAGCCATTTGGTTCGGGCGGGAAACGGGTTTGTACTCGTCCGTCGTTTTTTCCTTCTTTCAAATCTTTTTCTACAATAACCTCGATAAAATTGAGACTCTTTTTATTCTCATTAGTAGCTGAAGGCTCTATATTTTTCATTTATATTGTTTTTTATTTTGTCGTTTATTTATATCTGTATCAAGCGAATAGTTATATTGATGTCCGTGCATACGGAGTGACACTCTTGTCACAAAAATCTTTTTCTAAAAACTTATAGTATCCCGTTATTGCAACCATAGCTGCATTATCGGTAGTGTATTCAAATTTTGGAATATGAATTTTCCATCCATATTTTTGTGCGTGAGACAAAAATGAAGCACGCAAACCTGAATTGGCAGAGACTCCGCCGGCAACAGCTATTTCATTGATATTATGGTCGATGGCTGCTTTGCGCAACTTATCCATCAACACATCAATTATCGTCTTTTGCAACGATGCAGATAAATCTTCTTTGTTCTTTTCTATAAAATCAGCATCGTGTTTCAATTCATCTCTCAAAAAATAGAGAAAAGATGTTTTCAGTCCGCTAAAACTGTAATCATATCCTTGAATGTTCGGTTTGTTGAACTTAAATTTATAGGAATCTCCCAATTTAGCCAATTTATCAACGACCGGACCTCCAGGATAAGGCAAACCCATCACTTTGGCACATTTATCGAACGCTTCACCGGCAGCATCGTCAATGGTTTGACCAATAATTTTCATTTCGCTGAATGATTCCACCAGAATAATCTGAGAGTTTCCTCCGGAAACTAACAGGCAAAGAAATGGAAATTCAGGTTGCGACATATCGCTCTCATCTTCTTTTATAAAGTGAGCCAATACAT
>JAQVGF010000245.1 GCA_028696875.1 Dysgonamonadaceae bacterium | reverse complement strand
GAAAAGCATCGTTAAAAGAACGCTACCGAATTATGGCAAAGCATTATGGAAGCTTATCCACATTTTTACATCACATATGGTTTTTTATCAGAGCACTATTGAAACCGGAAAAGAAAAGCTAATGTCGAAAAGAAGAAAATTAAAAGTTGAGGAACTCAACCGTATTGATATTCAAGAATTTAAAGAAGCAGAAAAAATTGGTCTCACAGTTGTTTTAGACAACGTGAGAAGTCTCAACAACATTGGTTCTGTTTTCCGAACGAGCGATGCTTTCAGGGTGAACGAAATTATTTTGTGCGGAATAAGCGCTACACCACCTCAGGTGGAGATTCATAAAACTGCGCTGGGTGCAGAGGATTCAATGAAATGGCGCTATGTGAAAAACACGCTGGATGCAGTAAATGAACTTAAATCGGAAGGGTACAGGGTGTTTGCTATTGAGCAAACAGAGAATAGTATTTCTTTGGAAAAAGTATCTTTAGAAAAAGAGAAAAAGTATGCGATAATATTGGGTCACGAAGTACATGGAGTTCAGCAAGCTGTTATTGATGCATCGCATGGGTGTATTGAAATTCCTCAACACGGAACAAAGCATTCTTTGAATGTTTCAGTGGCGGCGGGTATTGTGATTTGGGAGTTCTTTAACGAATTAGAGTTAAGAGTTAAGAGTTGAAAGTGGTAAGTGGTGCGGTGTGCGGGATGAGAGGTTGCAAAGTCAATCTACTCTCCAAATTGCTTCAACTCCATAGTCTCTCCATCAAAAACACCATACGAAAAATAATTCATCCAATCTCCCAATATAACAACATTGGAGTCACTATTCAAAGGGAAATTTAGCATAATGTGCCGATGACCAAAAACAAAATAATTTATCTGTGGTTCACTCTTTAGCTTCTCTTTGGCAAATTGAATTAAGTGCTCGTTTTCTTCTCCTAAGAAATCTTCAATCTCTTCATTTTCTCGGGTATAATTCGACCATTTACTTGCAAAAGCAACTGTCCATCGTGGATGCACTGCAGCATAAAGAATGCGAAGAAATTGGTTGTGGTAAATTTTTCGCAACATGCGAAACGTCCGGGATTCATCTCTCAATCCATCTCCGTGTGCCAAAAAGAAAACCTTCCCGTCGATAGTCTCTATCATTGGTTTTTTTTTGATTATCAAACCACATTCAGTAGCCAAGTAATCGGTTAACCAAATATCGTGATTACCAATAAAGAAATAGATAGGAATTCCGGAATCCGTTAGTTCGGAAAGTTTACCCAAAACACGCGTAAAACCGCGTGGCACTACGTTTTTATATTCAAACCAATAGTCAAAAATATCACCCAGTAAATAGATTGTCTTCGCATCGTGCTTAACTGCATCGAACCATCGACACATTTTGCGTTCTACATTTAGCGAATTGGCATGATAGTTCGATCCCAAATGAGCATCGGATAAAAAGTATACTTTATTTTTCAAATTGTATGTGTGCGTTTATAAGCTGTTCTGACCAAGTCTGTTTTATATTTTTCTTGTTAAATAATTTAGGGCATCTGTCTATTAATCGAGACAAGAGTAATTGGGTTGCACGATTCGTAGTAAAGTCGAGCTATATTCGAAGTAATAGTCTCTCACTTACCTCTTACTTCTTACTCCTTACTCCTTACTCCTTACTCCTTACTTCTTACTCCTTACCCCTTACTTCTTACTTCTTACCTCTTACTTCTCGCTCCCCATCATTCAACAAAAACTTATATCTTCTTTTAATAACTGTGTTACAAAAGCCCCAATTCCAACATCGCTTCTTCGCTCATCATAGATCTGTCCCAAGGCGGATCGAACACCAAATCAATGGTAACTTCATTTACATCTTCCACCGATTCTACTTTCATCTGCACATCGGCTAAAATAAAATCAACTGCCGGACAGTTGGGTGAGGTAAGTGTCATTTCAATGGTAACGTTGTTTCCTTCGTCAATATCCACATCATATATTAATCCTAAATCGAAAATATTTACCGGAATTTCCGGGTCATAAACAGTGCGAAGCATCACCACAATTTCATCTTGTAAATCTTGTATATTTGAGTTCATTTCTTTAATTTTTAAATGTTATCTATGTAACCACAAAAGAATCTATTTTGTTTAAATCAGAGCATATTTTCATCGGCAAAGCTATAATATCTGTCGCCACACACAATGATATGATCAAGCAAATTAATATCCATCAATTTTGCTGCACTCTTCAGTTTCGTAGTTATGTTTATATCTTGTTCGCTTGGCAAACAATTGTTTGTGGGATGATTGTGAGCCAAAATAATCCCCGAGGCATACTCATTGAGCGCTTCGCGAAGTATCAACCGCACATCCACAACAGTAGCTGCAATGCCTCCTTTACTTACCAACATGGTTCTTTTCACGTGATTGGATCTGTTTAACAGCAATGCCCACGTTTCTTCGTGATTCAAATCGCTTAACAGCGGATAGAGAATATGATATGCATCTCGGGAGGACGATATTTTCTTGACCTCCTTCACTTCCGAATCTTTTCGTCTGCGTCCCAGCTCGAGTGCTGCAATAATGGTGACGGCCTTGGCAGGACCGATACCCTTAGTTTTCTTAAAGTCGTTAACTCCAAATCGCGCCAATTTATTAAGATCGTTATCTGCTGATGCAAGTATGCGCTTGCAAACCTCCACTGCAGTTTCTTCCCTGTTTCCCGAACCAATTAGAATTGCCAATAACTCAGAATCCGATAAGGCAGATGCACCTTTCATCAGAAGTTTCTCTCTGGGACGATCTTCTATCGCCCAGTTTTTTAGCGTTACACGAGTT
>JAQVGF010000244.1 GCA_028696875.1 Dysgonamonadaceae bacterium | reverse complement strand
ATGTAGGTCAATTGATCTACTTTTTTGAAAAGGCATGTGGCATAAGCGGTTATCTCTTGGGTGTTAATCCATTCGATCAACCGGGAGTGGAAGCATACAAGAAAAACATGTTTGCCTTATTAGAAAAACCGGGATTCGAAAAAGAAACAGAAGAGATAAAAAGAAGGATTTAATAGATTCTTTATCTTCAAAATAAAAAAGTTTGAAAGTGTTTTGTTTGATTGGATTTTTCCTTTGAGGCAAAACACTTGCTAATTTATATTAATAAAATAAGAGTAAAACAACATTAAAAAATATGACTGAAAAATTAATAAGCTATCTTCAAAAAAACAAGTTTGAAAATCTTGATTTACGAGCCGTTCTTTTCGATATGGATGGTATCATATATGACTCTATGCCTGCTCACGATAAATCCTGGAGGCAAACAATGCAGGAGTGGAATTTAAAGTTAGAACCAAGCGAGTCTTTTATTCAAGAAGGACGACCTGCAAGGTTAATGATAAACATGGTTTTCCAAAGGAATCTGAAGAGAGATGCTACCGAACAAGAGGTAAAAGATATCTATAAACGAAAAACAGAGCTATTTTTTGAACATGATACCGGTGCCTTAATTCCCGGAATTCAAGAAACTATCAAAATTGTTAAAACAAATGGTTTGATACCAATATTAGTAACAGGTTCAGGACAAACCGGATTGTGGGAACGACTAAATGGTGATTTGCCCAATGTTTTCACACCCGAAACGATGGTTACTGCATTTGAAGTTGAAATTGGAAAACCTCATCCGGAACCCTATTTAATGGGACTTGAAAAAGCAGGTAACTTGAAACCCAACCAAGCAGTGGTTATAGAAAATGCACCATTGGGTGTGGAGTCGGCTCATAAAGCAAATATTTTTACCATAGCGGTTAATACAGGTCCAATTCCAGATCATATCTTATTGGATGCCGGAGCCGATTTATTGATGGACTCTTTAGATTCTTTAAATAGTGTTTTACCAAAATTATTTCAGATGACGGAGACAATAAAAATCTAAAAAAGAAGATCTTTATGAAAATAGCAGCTTTCCTTTGGTTTGTTTTTCTACTTTTTGGATGCTCAGTTTCAACGCAAACCGAAATGAATCAAATTAAATCTGAAATAGAAAGTGGAAATTTCTCGTATGCTTCCCATCTGATTGATTCACTAATTGCATTGGAAGCTACTTCAGACGTTAAGAAACAAGATTTGCTCTTTACAAAAGATTCGCTACGAAGAGTTTCATTAGATTTTAATAGAGATATATCCGATGTTATCTTATGGATAAAAGAGAATCATGATTTTGAACCCACATCGGATCAAATAGAGCGATGGGAAAAAGAAAAAGCGTTGGAATACCGCATCATTGATGGCGAAAAGAAATATTTCCGAAATGCTGCACCAAACTTATTTCGCGTAAGCGAAAATGCAAGAAGTTTGTCAAAGGGTGGCAAGCCTAAGTCTGATACACCGAAGGATTCATTATTGACAGAGGCACTGGAAGAAGTGGATGTCGCCAGTGGAGAATTGAGATATGAACTTCCTCCAAAAACAATGAAAGTGTTATATACATTATCGGTGAAACCCGATGTTGCGCGAAATGGAGAAATCATTCGTGCCTGGTTGCCCTATCCGCGTAAAGATATTTCGCGTCAAACCAACGTGAAGTTTATCAGTGCCTCACAAACGAATTATATTTTGTCGAATGACACCACGTCGCACACGAGCATCTATATGGAAAAAGAAGCTGAAGCCGGTAAACCAACCATTTTTTCGGTTGAATATGAATTTACTTCTCAGGGAGAATGGATAAACTTCTCACAAATTGACAGCATTGAATCCAATAACAAATCGATAGATTATACTGAATATACAGCAGAAAGAAAGCCACATATTCAATTTACCGATGCTTTAAAAAATTTAACCGACAGAGTCACAGAAAATGCTTTCACTACCAATGAAACCGTTTCAGCAATATATAGACATATTGTTGAGAACTATCCGTGGGCAAGCGCTTTAGAATATTCCACTATAAATAACATCCCTGAATATACTATCGAAAACAAGAAGGGCGATTGCGGACAAGTGGCATTGCTTCTGATTACAATGCTTCGATACAAAGGAATTCCGGCACGTTGGCAAAGCGGTTGGATGATGCATCCGGGCGAAGTAAATCTGCACGATTGGGCAGAATATTACGTAAAAGGAATTGGCTGGATACCGATTGATGTTTCATTTGGGCGAGGTGGAAATTCAGATAATCCTGTGCCCAAGTATTTTTTCATCTCGGGTATCGATTCGTATCGGCTCTATGTGAACAATAATTTTTCGGATGAGTTTTATCCTAAGAAAAAATATCCGCGAAGCGAAACAGTCGATTTTCAGCGTGGAGAAGTGGAGACAAAGGCAGAAAATTTGTATTTTGATAAATGGAGTTATAGGATGGAAGTGGAGTATAAGTAGTGAAGAATGAAGAATTAAGAGTTAAAAACTAAAAATTAAAAGTTTTTTTGGTAACGAAGTGTGTGGTGTGGATGCAAATGTAAACTGCAATGATTTGTGTTTTAATGGAATATGCTGAGATTTGTTGAAACAGTAATGAAAGGGGGAGAAGATGAAAACATTAAAATATACCGTAATAAAAGATATCGATCAGTACACCAATTACTGTGATATATTAGAAGAATTACTTCTTGAAGATAAGAGAGAAACTGAAGAGGAAGTTGAGCTATTAACTCTTCTGATTGAAAAATGGGATGATGAACACACTACTTTTAATGATGCTGATCCCATTGAATTGCTTAAAGCTTTGATGAGAGAGCATG
>JAQVGF010000051.1:8343-12216 GCA_028696875.1 Dysgonamonadaceae bacterium | reverse complement strand
GATTGGTATAAACAAATACAGGAATGATTTCACCTTCGCGTCCTTTCCATGTCCAATGTGGCAATATATGTAATGTTTCCTCATACGGATTCCAATGGCTACGATATAAGTAAAATCTATCTTTTGGGATTCCTGCCAGATCAACAATGCCAAACAGCGAACTATGGCTTGGCCAATTTGTATAGTAAGGAGTTGGTTCGCCTAAGTAGTCGAAACCTGTCCATACAAATTCTCCAATACAATAAGGCAGATCGTCGTGGTAAACGAAGTTGTCTTCGGGCAGATCGCTCCAGGCACAGTGCTCAACGTCGTAAGACGATGATTGATGATCGTCGTAAGTAGCCATTGATTTGCGTTCTACAGGAAATTTATACACTCCACGTGAACTAACAGTAGAAGCCGTTTCGGCTCCCAATATTATTTGCTGAGGCAAACGACCGTAAGCCTCTTTATATCTGAAAGGGCGGTAGTTGAAACCAGCAACATCCATCATAGCAGCCATGCCGTTGGCAAATACTGCATCAGGACGATCCATACCATTCGAAACAAATCGGGTCGGATCTTCACGGTGCACAATATCTTGTAAAAAACGGGCAACTCTGGAGCCCCACATTACGCTTTGCTCTTCCACCTCGTTACCAATAAACCACATTACAACACTCGGGTTGTTGCGAAAGTGATGCACAACGTTCACAACATCCTTCTCTGCCCACTCGTCAAAATATTTGTTGTATCCATTCTTCACTTTAGCAATACCCCATTCATCAAAAGTCTCTACGGCAAGCATCATTCCCATTTCGTCGGCTGCCTTCACCAATTCAGGAGCAGGCATGTTGTGCGATGTGCGAATGGCGTTTACGCCCATATCTTGCAATATGCGAATTTGACGACGAATAGCGGCATCGTTTACAGCTCCGCCCAATGGACCAAGATCGTGGTGCATGCATACGCCTTGAAATTTAACAGGACGACCATTCAAAAAGAATCCCTTATCAGGAATTATCTCTATGTTTCTGATTCCAAATGTCGTGTTATAGGAATCTACTGCATCACCTGATTTAATCAAAGTCGATTCAACTGAGTAAAGATTGGGTTTCTGAATATCCCACAACAGAGGATTCATCACAATAAGCGATTGATTGAACTCTTTGTCAGAAAAATTATCCAATCTATCTCTTTGTTGAGCAATAGGATTGCCCTCTTTGTCTTTAATAAATGTTTCCAGCTCATAATCGGTTATATTTCCTGATCCTTTGGGAAACTCGATTTTCGTTTTCACATTTACTTCGGCAAATTCGTCATTCACTCTGGGAGTTGTTACAAATGTTCCCCAAACCGGGATGTGCGATTCATTTGTTACAATCAGATGAACGTTGCGATATAGACCGGCACCGGGATACCATCGCGACTGCTCCGGAAAATTCTCCAAACGCACGGCAACTATATTATTTTTTCCATCTTTATTCAAATGGTCAGTTATATCGAAATGAAAAGTATTGTATCCATTGCGCCACACACCGGCTTCTTTTCCGTTCACATACACTTGAGCATTACTCATGGCACCATCAAACTGAATAGAAACTTTTTTATTAGAATCGAAAGCAGGAATATTGAATGAATTCCTATACCATCCCACTCCCACAAAAGGTAAACCTCCTGTGCGACCGGCATGTTCCAATGCTTCCTTTTGCCCATCTTGGGTAATGGCAACATCCTGACGATCATTGGTGGGACTGAAAGGACCATATATAGCCCAATCGTGAGGAATTCGCACAGTTTCCCAGTTGCGATCATCAAAATCTCTATTTTGTGATGCTGAGTTATCTTCGCGCGTAAACTTCCAATCTTTTTCTAAGGTAATTTCTGTTCGGTTTTGTGCATGAATAGTCCCAAGCAGAATTACAAAACAGAGCGTTAAAAGCACAGTTATTTTTTTCATAACTTCTTTTTATAATTTAATCAAACGCACAGTTCGGTTGATTCACCGTCTCATAAAAATCATTCCCTTTATCATCTACCAAAATAAATGCCGGGAAATCTTCCACTTCAATCTTCCAGATTGCCTCCATGCCCAAATCGGGATACTCAAGGCACTCTAAAGATTTGATGCTATTTTGTGCCAAAATAGCGGCGGGTCCGCCGATACTTCCAAGATAAAAACCACCGTACTTATGACATGCTTCTGTAACTTCTTTGCTTCTGTTACCTTTTGCCAACATCACCAAGCTTCCACCATGCGATTGAAACAGATCAACATACGAGTCCATTCTGCCGGCTGTAGTTGGACCCATCGATCCGGATGCATATCCTTTAGGAGTTTTTGCCGGTCCGGCATAATAGATAGGATGATCTTTGATGTATTGAGGCAATCCCTCACCACTGTCGATACGCTCTTTCAGTTTTGCATGCGCAATATCACGCCCAACTATAATAGTTCCGGATAATGAAAGGCGTGTAGAAACAGGATGTTTACTCAATTCAGCAAGAATATCAGCCATGGGCTGGTCCAAATCGATTTTTACACCACCGCCTTCTCCCGCTTCGCGGTACTCCTCCGGAATCAGACGTGCAGGATTATCTTCTAATTTTTCGATCCAGATACCTTCTTTATTTATTTTTGCTTTAATGTTGCGGTCTGCTGAGCATGAAACTCCCATACCAACAGGTACAGACGCACCATGGCGAGGTAAACGTACAACACGAATATCGTGAGCAAAGTATTTACCTCCAAATTGTGCTCCTAAACCTAACTCTTCAGATGCTTTTTTCAATTTTGCTTCCATTTCTAAATCTCTGAAAGCTTGACCACCATCGTTACCTTCGGTAGGTAGGTTGTCATAATATTTTGTAGATGCCAACTTCACTACTTTCAAGTTAGACTCTGCCGATGTTCCGCCAATAGCAAATGCAACATGATAAGGAGGACATGCAGCAGTACCCAACGATTTCATTTTATCTATCAAGAAAGCTTCTAACTTACCGGGAGTAAGCAATGCTTTTGTTTCCTGATATAGAAATGTTTTATTAGCTGATCCACCACCTTTTGCTACGCATAAGAAGTTATACTCATCACCTCCTGTTGCATACAAGTCGATTTGTGCAGGCAAGTTACACCCTGTATTCACCTCATCGTACATATTGAGCGCAGCATTTTGCGAATAGCGCAAATTTTCGTTCACGTATGTATTGTAAACACCTTTTGAAAGTGCTTCCATATCGCAGCTCTCAGTCCACACTTGTTGCCCTTTATGACCCATAATAATGGCAGTACCGGTGTCTTGACAGAAAGGGAGAATTCCTTTGGCAGATATTTCCGCATTTCGCAAAAAAGTTAAGGCTACAAATTTATCATTTTCACTTGATTCAGGATCTGATAAAATTTTAGCCACTTGAGCCTGATGTTCAGGGCGTAACAAGAAATTAACATCACGAAAAGCATGTTGAGCCAAAAGGGTTAATGCTTCCGGTGCAACTTTCAAAATTTCTTTTCCCTCAAATTCTGAGGTGGAAACATGATCATTCGTAAGCAGGTAATAATCTGTTTTATCTTCCGATAAAGGAAACGTATCTTGATACTTAAAGGGTTTTGTAGCCATAAAGGATAAATTTTTAGTTCTTATTTTAATGGTTTTGTTATTCCGGTTACAAAAATACAAAGAAAAAGCTTCTTGGGCGATTAAAAAGGGAGTGAAGAGCTAAGAGTTATAAATTAAAAGTTGAAAGTTAAAAGTTGAAAGTTGAAAATTCTCGAGGGTGCAAAAATAGTGTGTTGTTTATCGATTATCACCACATCATTCACATCATCACATTACTCACATCCTCACATCACTCTTCCCCTCACTCCTTACTCCTTACTCTTTACTCCTTACTCCT
>JAQVGF010000051.1:1521-8243 GCA_028696875.1 Dysgonamonadaceae bacterium | reverse complement strand
ACCCCTTACCCTTTAACCCTCATATCAAAGTCCAATGCCCAATTAAGAGATCATTCTATCCAATTCGTTATTTAAAACAGTTGTAAATAAAGCACTATTTTACTCGTCAAATTCGATAAAAATACCCATCTTTGTACTTTAAATTTTACACAATCATTGTGTTTTAGAAATTTCTTCAAAACTCTATCACGATTCATACATGCGTTTATCCGAACTTCATACAGGCGAGAAAGCCTATATCATAAAAGTAAATGGGAGCGGAGCTTTCCGCAAGCGCTTACTTGAAATGGGGTTTGTGCGTGGTCAAGAGATTAAGTCTATATTGAATGCGCCGCTCAAAGATCCTATTAAATACAACATCATGGAATACGAAGTCTCGCTGCGTCGCAGCGAAGCTGTGATGATTGAGATTTCGATGGTTAAACAAGATATTCCACCCCATGAAAGACCAATACCCGAAAATGATAGAGTTGAGGATATTGCAGAAAGACAGAAAAGAGCAACAGCTTCACCTTCGGATCAGCAAAAAGATTCAAAAAAAATATCGGTTGCTTTAGTTGGCAATCCCAACTCGGGCAAAACCTCCATATTCAATATTGCATCGAGCTCTCACGAACATGTGGGTAACTACGGTGGTGTAACAGTAGATTCGAAAGAAGGAAAACTTAAACACAACGGCTACAACTTTAAGATGGTAGATTTACCCGGGACTTACTCCCTATCGGCATATACGCCTGAGGAGCTGTTCGTAAGAAAATACATCTTGGAGGAAAAACCCGATATTATTATCAACGTGATTTCTGCCTCATCGCTTGAACGCCACATGTATTTAACTACCGAATTGATGGAGCTAAATACTCCCATGGTAATTGCGCTGAATATGTATGATGAGCTGCAAGAAAGTGGAAGGGAGTTCAATTATGAATTGCTTTCCGAAATGATTGATATTCCTATCATTCCCACCATCGGGAAAAAAGGTTTTGGCATACCTGCCATGCTGGACAAAATTATCGAAATGTATGAGTCCGACTCTCACAAAGAGAATAGCAATGTACACATTTCGTATGGCAGGGTGTTGGAAAAATCGATTTACAGATTGGAACAACAGTTAGCTAAGAATGATATTTCCGATATGAATATGCCGATGCGTTATATCTGCATCAAATTGTTGGAAAACGATAACGATATTCGCTCCATTGTGAGTTCGCTCCCCAATCATGAACAGATTTTTGCACAAACAAAACGAGAGCGCAATTACATTGAAAATTTATTGCGCGAAGATCCCGAGTCTGCTTTTACCAATGCCCGATATGGTTTTGTTGCCGGAGGATTACGTGAAACGCTTGCAGAGAAGACCAGTTCATCAGAAACTACGCGCATTTTAGATACCATTGTAACGAATAAATACGTTGGATTTCCGCTCTTTTTTCTATTTATGTGGATCATGTTTGAAACCACATTCCGATTAGGGAATTATCCCATGGAGTGGATTGAGTGGAGTGTTCAACTGATTGGCAACTTCATACGTGTAAATATGCCCGATGGTCCGTTGAAGGATTTGCTGGTGGATGGAATCATTGGAGGGGTTGGCGGTGTTATTGTTTTCTTACCCAACATTGTTATTCTCTATGCCTTTATCTCGTTTATGGAAGACTCCGGCTACATGGCACGTGCAGCGTTTATAATGGATAAAGTGATGCATAAGATTGGGTTACACGGAAAATCGTTTATTCCATTGGTAATGGGCTTTGGATGTAACGTGCCGGCAATTTTAGCCACGCGTACCATAGAAAGCCGCAGTAGCAGAATGATAACAATGCTTATCAACCCACTGATGTCGTGCAGTGCACGACTACCCATCTACATTTTATTTGTGGGTGCATTTTTCCAAAAATACGCCAGCGTGGCGCTTTTCGGAATATATATATTTGGAATTCTTCTGGCTGTTATACTCTCTCTACTATTCCGAAAAACATTGTTTAAAGAAGAGAATACTCCTTTTGTGATGGAGTTACCTCCTTATCGAATGCCTACTGTGAAATCAACCCTTACTCATATGTGGGACAAGTCGCGCCAGTATTTACAGAAAATGGGGGGCATCATTCTTATTGCATCCATCGTTATATGGTTTTTAGGATATTTCCCACGCAACAAAACCAACGAAGCGCAATTCAATGAGCAAATAGAACACACCACAAATTTGCATTCGCAAGGTAAAATAACTACAGAAGCCAAACAAAACATTGTTACCGGAATTGAAAATATGCGAACGATTTCTCATCAAGAAAACTCCTACATTGGGAAAATAGGTCATTTTATTGAGCCTGTGATGCGTCCCTTAGGATTCGATTGGAAAATATCGGTAAGTCTTATTTCCGGTATGGCGGCAAAAGAAATTGTGGTAAGCACATTTGGAGTGCTTTATCCGGGCGATAGTGAAAGTCAGGAATCTCTCCAACACAGATTAAAGCAAGAGACCAATCCCGATGGATCTCCTATTTTCACTCCATTGGTGGTGATGGGACTTATGCTGTTTGTATTAATCTATTTCCCTTGCATTGCTACGATTGTAGCAATTAAGGAAGAATCAGGTTCATGGAAATGGGGTGTTTTTACCATTCTTTATACCACTTTCCTCGCATGGTTTGTAGCACTGCTAACTCATCAAATTGGATCGTTGTTTTAAACTTATTGCAAGTTAACTTGTTTTTATAATATGGACATACAACTAATTATCGTTATACTTATAGGATTAGCAGTAGCCGTAATTTTAATACGCAATGTATATCGTTTTTTCTTTATTGAAAGAAAAAATAAATATTGCGGCGGATGCACGAGCTGTAGTTTGTCGCAGAAATGGACGGAGGAGACGGTGGATCCGTATAGGCAACATTTGGAGTAATTGTTTTTTTTGTTACAGTCATTACCGAACGCACGTGAGGAATCTATCGATAAATAGAATAAATGAATTTTATCTCCCTACAAAAGCATTGGTGAAAGATTCTTTGTTACAACAAACACGAGTTTCCAATAAACTCTTGATAACGAAATAATGTTGTTGATAGAGAATAATCTGAATATTGTAGATTTAATCATTATAAACAACTGACCACTAACCCTTCCCAATGTATCAACGGGACAAACGAGAGGGAGAAATATTATAAAATAAAACAAATTATCATGGAATCTTTAAGAATTGAAATAATAAACCCAAAAGCTAAGCGGCTTCTTAAGAACTTAGCAGATATTGGTTTGATAAAGATTACAGAAGAACAAACTAAATCAGATTTTTCTGAAATTCTTAATAAACTAAGAAGTAAGTCGGGAGATGTGCTTTCCTTAGAAGAGATCACAAAAGAGGTTGAGTCGGTAAGGAAAGAGCGCAATGAAAAGCTATAAGATTATACTTGATACAAATCTTTGGATTAGTTTCTTAATAACAGGAAATTATGATTTCATAGATAAATCTATAGAAAATAAGAATATCAAATTAGTTTTCTCCGAAGAACTTATTCAAGAATTCTTATCGGTTGTTGCTCGCCCTAAACTGAAGAAATATTTTACCGATAAAGACGTTGAAAGTATACTCCAGACTTTCAACAGTTACGGTATATTTATCCAGGTTACATCTAATATACAGTTATGTCGGGACAGTAACGATGATTTTTTACTGAATCTTGCTGTTGATAGCAAATCAGATTTTCTGGTTACGGGTGATAAAGATTTACTCGAAATAAAAGCTATTGAGGGAACGAGGATTATTACAATCAAAGAATTAGAAGAAAAGCTACAGAAAACTGATCAGCAATAAAAGTGGTCTTATTAGAAGACTGTGCGACTCAAAGTCGCACCCCGAGTTAATCAAAAAACAAATAACTGAACTTCCACCAATCACAACGTGGTTGCAATAAACTCTTGAGAACGAAATAATGTTGTTAATGGAGAATAATCTGAATATTGTAGTTTTAATCATTATAAACAATTGACCACTAACCCTTCCCGTTATCTCAAACGGGACAAACGAGGGGGAGGAAAAATAAAACTAATTTAAATTGAATCCCCTGCTCGTTGGGATTTCAAACCCTTCCCCTTAACAAACCTTGCCACTAATTTCCCCATCAAAAAAATCAATATCAACACAAAAATAATAAACGCACCGGACGGTACATTCAAATAATAAGATAAGAGCAAACCGGCTACAGAACCAACGAAACTAATAATAACCGATGCAATCATTATTTTAGAGAATTTATTGGTGAAAATATTAGCCGTCATTTGCGGAACGGTAAGAAGAGAAATAAGCAATACTATACCTACTAAGCGGATGCTGAGGACGATGGTAACCGCCACCAACATAATAAGTGTGTACTCAAAAAAAATAACCGGTACACCACGTGTTTGTGCAAATTCTTTATCGAACGCTGTATTTAAGATGGGACGATAGAAAAAAGAGAAGAACAGGACGAGAATCGTACTGAGTGCTGTCAGCAAATAGATATCCGTTTTGCTAATAGTGAGTATATTCCCAAAAAGATATTCCGAAAGGTTGGGTGCATAGCCCGGAGAGAGGAAAATAAGAATGATTCCGATAGCCATCCCCAAGGACCAAAATACAGCAATGGCAGAATCTTCGCGAACATTCTGACTTTTTGACAACCATTGAATTCCAAAAGCGGAAAGTATAGAGAAAACCATGGCAGAGACCACGGGGTTAAAACCAAAGTAAAACCCAATTCCCAATCCACCAAACGAAGCATGCGTAATGCCGCCACTGATAAAAACCATGCGGCGAGCAACCACATAACTCCCTATTATACCGCAAGCTATACTTGCCAGCAAACTTCCCCACAATGCATTGCGAAAGAAAGCATAATCTAGCAGCTCCATTATTTCCATTCTTTATTCATGCAAATTGTATTACGCTGTTTGATGTTCTCTTTTTATCGACTTCATCACTTGAAGAATTTCTTGCTTCACCTGATTGGGCAAAGAGATGTGCCTCATACGTAAACTTTGCAACCAAAGATTTTTCTCCTCATCATAAATGGAGTAAAATATTTCTCTAAACTCTTCGGCATCTTCGTTGGTATATTCATGTGAACGTAGTTTAGCAAATCGATCTAACTCTTCGTCGTCAAAATAGATCGGTTTCATCTCTCTTAATTCTTCTTCGGTGTGTTCGCACACCTCGTGCGCTCCGCAACATCCTTCCGGATTTACATTTTGAACAACTTCTTCCGGAGAGACACCTTTTCTTCGTTGTATACTATTCCATACGTATACCGACAAAGCAAAGAAAAATACGATTCCTATCAATATAAATAAACTTGTCATTGTCTTAAAAATTATCTAACTCATTCAACTTAAAACCTCCACGTTGCAAATCATTCCAAAAAGCAGGGTATGATTTTGTAACAACTTCGGGATGATTAATATACATATTTTCAAACTTCAGGGATGCCGGTGCAAATGACATTGCCATGCGATGATCTTCGTACGTTTCAATCACAATGGTTTCATCTGGTAAGCATCGTTCTCCATCCCATTCCAAAATTCCAGTTTCGGTTTCACGCAACACATATCCCAGTTTTTTCAATTCTTTGATAAGTGCTGCAATTCTGTCCGTCTCCTTTATCTTTAACGTCTGTAACCCGGTAAAGAAAAAGGGTATATTCAATAAACAACACGCTACGGTAAAAGTTTGTGCTAAATCGGGTTCATTAATAAAGTTATGAAAAAACTTTCGTGCCGTTACTTCTTTCTTTCGTAATATCACTCCCTCTTCATCGAAGTGCGTAGAAACTCCTAAATCGGCAAAAAGATTCATAATGTTGGCATCGCCCTGCAAGCTGTTTTTTTTCAGTCCTTTTAGTTTCACTTCGGCATCCGGAGTGAGAGCCACTAATGCGTACCAGTAAGATGCAGCCGTCCAATCCGGTTCTACGTAATAAGGAACAGGAACATAGGATTGCGGATGGATTTTAATTTTGTCTCCCGCCCATTTAAGACGCACTCCATATTCTTCCATCATTTTTTGAGTTAGGTGAATGTATGGTCTCGAAATCACCTCTTGCTCCAAGTGCAGTGTCAATCCATTTTTCATAGTTGGGGCTATCATTATCATGGCTGATATAAACTGAGAACTTACGTTTGCGGTAAGATAAACTTCACCACCATGCAATGTTTTCCCTTTTATCCGAAGTGGCGGATAGCCTTTTTTATCCATGTATTCAATCTCAGCACCCAATGATACCAATGTATCAACCAATGGATGAATAGGTCGATCATGCATCCTATCAGTTCCTTTTATAATCCATTCTCCCTCTACGCAAGCCAAAAAAGCTGTCAAAAAACGCATTGCCGTTCCGGCTCCACGCACGTCGAAAACAGTTGTGTTTGATGCAAAAGCATCTTTTATCACATTCGTATCATCACTTACGGAAAGGTTCTCAATCTCGTAATCGCTTAAGCTTAACGCATTGAGGATGAGCGCTCTGTTGCTGATACTTTTTGAACCGGGAAGCGTGACTGTGATATGCAATGAATGAGGAGGATTTATTTTATATGCCATGCTTTTATTTTTGTGTAAAAGTAGTACTTTTAGCAGTTAAAATCAAAGTTTTTATGTTATCTATGGTTACACTTGGGCAGGGGAATTGAAAATTGAGAATTGAAAGTTGAAAATGTTTTTTGGTTTTTGTGATTTCGGTTTTTCGGTTTTT
>JAQVGF010000051.1:0-1421 GCA_028696875.1 Dysgonamonadaceae bacterium | reverse complement strand
TTTTCAATTAAATAAATTGTCTTAAGTGTCGAATCTCGAGTCCCAATTCTCGAGTTTCGAATTTCGATTCCCGAGTTTCGAATTTCCTAAAAAACCAACCCGTACACAAAAATAGCTCCTATCGCCACAGGCGCAATATATCGAAGTATAAAAACATATAGTTTAATGAACCGAACTGAAACCGGTAGAGTACCGTTATTGGTTAGTTGTGCATATACAATTTTTTTATCCAATCGCCAACCGATAAAAAGCGAGATAAACAACCCGACAACGGGCAACATAACCTTGGCAGTGGTATAATCCAACAGGTTGAAAAAACTAGGTAAAAAAGAAGATATTGCTCCTAAAATAATTACTCCTATTGAAACAAAGAAAATAGCATTGCGTCGCAACATCTGAAACTTTTCGTGTAGAAAAGTGGTCACCACTTCCATAAGCGAAATGGTGGAAGTGAGTGCAGCAATGGCTAAAAGAAGGAAAAAGAGCGAAGCCCAAAAACTTGAAAACGGAAGATGATAGAACAAATCGGGGATGGTTATAAACAGCAAACCCGGTCCGCCTGCTACCAGTGTAGAGACAATAGTATCGGGTGTTTGCGTAAGCGCAAACGCTGCCGGAAAAATTACAATTCCCGCCAAAACCGCTACCATAGAGTCCAACAGTGAAACCTGAATTGCTGTTTTACGCAAATTGGAATCGTCACGAAAATAGGAGCCGTAAGTTGTCATGCATCCCATTCCGATGGAAAGGGAGAAAAACGCTTGCCCAATGGCATCCAGAAAGATTGTTGACTTCACATGTTCCATGCTAGGTTTAAAAAGAAAAGCCAATCCTTCTTGTGATCCGGGAAGGGTGAGAGAACGAATGCCCAAAATCACCAGGAGTAAAAAAAGAACCGGCATAAGTATTTTTGCCGATTGCTCAATTCCTTTTTTTACACCGCCTAAAATAAAAAATGCTGTTAATGCTGTAAAAAGAAACATCCACGTAAACTGACGAAACGGATTTTGGAGTAAATTCCCAAAATTATCGTGAAAACTTCCAGCCCTCATCAACTCTCCCGAAACGCTCTGAACAATATATTCCAGTGTCCAACCACATACCACCATATAGAACCCCAAAATAAGAAATCCGGCCAAAATGCCCAAACGACCTACCCATTTCCAAGAAGTGCCCGGCGCCAATTTTTCGAACGAACCGGAGGCATTCGCTCGTCCCGAGCGACCAATTAAGAATTCGCTCATCATCAGCGGAATACCAAAAAAGATAATGCACCCAATGTACAAAAATATAAACAGTGCTCCTCCTCCATCGGCGGCCTGGCTTGGGAAACGCCAAATATTACCCAGACCGACTGCTGAACCAGCCGCTGCTGCAACAATACCCAGTTTGGAGCCAAATATTATTCTTTTTTTATTCAT
>JAQVGF010000243.1 GCA_028696875.1 Dysgonamonadaceae bacterium | reverse complement strand
AGAATTAAATCTTTCAATATGGAATCAATGGGCAAAGACACAAAACACGAAAGGAGCAATTGGCACTATCATAACACCCTACATGGGTTCAGTTGAGGTAAAAGACAATGAAGCAACTATTGAATGGCTGATATGGGCCTTGTTAAATAAGAGACGTTTTGGGGTAGAGCTTCCTAAAGAAAAAATAGACCTTGCGGCACAATATGTTCTTGATGAATTTGATGAAAACCGTGATGGTATCTGTGAATCACATTTCTCCATGAGCCAGATTGATATCATGGAGTATAATCCTAAAACCGATCGATTGGCCGCCAATCAGGGAATGTTCTCAGTAGGATTAAGAACGATTAAAGAGTTGGGTTTTGATATTGATGACGAGTATTTGGTCAAAGCCGAAAAAGAGTACCGAAATTTTTATGACCCACAAAGGAAGCACCTTTTATTTGACAGAGATTACCCCGACATCATTACACTAACTGACCTGATACCTGAATTTTTGTCATTGTGGCTCTTTGATCGTCCCTTGTTGACAGATGAAATGGTTATTAACCATCTGGAGCAAATTCCTGTTTTAAATAAAGTAGAAAATTCTCCATATCCCGAGTTAGGAACTACCGCTCCTATATGCGTAAGATTAACAAACGACGAACAAGGATATACATATATGACGCCCGATTATCAGCCTTTTGGTGAGTTTGGTGTAAATAACTATGCCAATCATGCCAGAGACGGTTTTTATTACAATGGAGGAAGTTGGCTTAGAGCCGAATATTGTGCTTGGGTAACCGGACTGAAACATGGATGGGTAAAAGCTGAAAGACTCATGGAGAACAGGTTGTGGGCTGAGATAAATCTTAACCCGGAGATGCCATATAGTAAGGAGTTCATACCAACGAAATATGTGTCAACAGATGAATGGTGGAAATCAACAAGAGGACTTTGTTGGAATGTATTTATTTTAATGGCCAATGAATTGGCTGGAATTAGGAATCCTGAGATGGACCCGGATTATCAATATAAAGAACCATAGTTTTAAAACGAAAAATACTATGCTAAATCTAAAAATGAGAAAAAGTTACAGTTGTAAATCGCAAATAGATTATTGCTATAATTTATAAGTAAACAGTGGAAATAACATTTAAAAAATTATTTGCTATGAAAAAAAAATTGATTATAAAGCTAAAAAAGCTATTAGTTGGAATGGCATTCCTTCTTTTGCCAAGTCTTGCATTTGGTCAGATGACCATAACCGGGACTGTTGTTGACGCGGATGGCATCACTATTCCCAGTGTAACAGTTATGGTTCCGGGAACTTCCATAGGTACTATTACTGATTTGTCAGGGAACTATTCAATTGAAGTTCCTGCAAATGCGGAAAATCTAAGATTCTCTTTTGTAGGTTATAAAACAGTAGTGGAACCTATACAAGGAAGAACCAAGATTGACGTAACTTTACTATTGGATACGGAACTAATTGATGAAGTGGTAGTAGTAGGGTATTCTTCTCAAAAAAAATCGACTTTAACCGGAGCAGTTTCACCAGTTAATGTGGACGATTTGGATAAAAGGCGGGTATCTGAAGTAGCTAAAGCATTGCAAGGTCAAGTTGCAGGAGTACAAGTTACACAAAGTACGGGAGCCCCCGGAGACGAAATCGATATTCGTATCAGAGGCGAGGGTACCATCGGAAACAATAATCCTCTGTATGTGATTGATGGAGTTCCCACAAGGGAATTGGCATTTCTAAATCCATCTGATATTGAATCGATGAGTGTTTTAAAAGATGCTTCTGCTGCGGCTATTTATGGATCAAGAGCATCGGCGGGTGTTATTATTATTACAACTAAAAGTGGACAAAAGGATAAACCAACTCTGAGTATTAGTTATTATAGAGGTATTCAAAATGCCATTAATCTTCCTACAATGCTAAACAGTGAACAATACATGAATACTGTTGAAAAGGCTTGGGATAATGCCGGATATGGCGGTACAAATCCTTATACCGCTGATAAGGGAAGAACTGACTTTGCAAATACTAACTGGCTTGATGAATTATTTGAAACAGGGTTTTCGCAAAATATTCAAGTTACTGCAAGTGGCGGTACTGAAAAAGTGCAATATTTAATTTCTACAGCCTATTATGATCAAGATGGTATTGTAGTATACAGTAACGATAAATATAAGAGGTATAATTTCAGAGCCAACATTAATGCAAACTTAACAAATAGATTCAGAGTTGGAACCAATTTACAATTATCATATGCTGTTCAAGATAAGTTGTCTTCAAAAGGAGATGCACCCGGCATTATACGCCATGCTCTATTGAGACCTCCGGTTCTTTCCGTCTATAAAGATAAAGATGATCCTACATACAGAGAAAACGATCCTTTTACAGATCTCCCTTTTTATAAGCACAATAACAGAGATGAAGGTGGTTGGGAAAGTGATAAATATGAATGGACACAAAATCCTATTGCTCTTGCATATTTTACAGATGACGTAAGATCTCACTTTAAAACTTTTGGTAACTTTTTTGGGGAATATGCTTTTCTACACGATAAATCATTGACTTTTCGTACGAACGTGGGTATTGATTTAAATTTTTATCACAACAAAAATTTTTACCAAAATTTCGGAGATGATGATGGAGGTGGCAGTGATATAGATAAAGGAAAAGGAAGACAAAACAGACCAAGCGGGTTGAGTGAAGACAGAGGTGAGGATTTGACGGTAACGTGGAATAACACTTTAAATTTTGATAAAACATTCGATAAACATGCTCTCACAGCACTTGTTGGAAGTGAGTTTATAAATAATTTCTCTTCATCAATAGGTGCTTCCCGAAGTC
>JAQVGF010000242.1 GCA_028696875.1 Dysgonamonadaceae bacterium | reverse complement strand
TTTCTGTTTGATTAAGAGTGATTGAAGGAACTGTCTCTTTCTGGCAAGAGAGCATTACCAAGCAAAGTGATAGTAGGAGTAAAGTATTTTTTTTCATAGATAACCTGATTTTACAAATAAATACTTTATAGATAAAGAAAGCTGCCTTTAATTGATATATAATAAGAGACAAACTACTTTAAAATATATCTAAACGTTTTTCTGGTGTTGGAAAAGAAGAGATAAGGTGCATATTTTTGTGTTTCTGATTGCACAAATTTCTGCAAATTACCTCTTTGTTTTTACTGTTAACAAAAGTCAAGATGTGTCCCCTATAAGTGAGATTTTTTTAAAGTGATTAATGATAAACAAACCATATACAACTTATATAAATTGGAATAAAAAATTCAACACTATTTGTGGTTGGTTTCTTTGAATGGCATTGAAAATTTATATTTTTCATAGTAACAATTTTTTTTATCTTTTTGTTCAAAAAGACAACAAAACAACAATAAATGGACAAAGAAAGCTAACAAATATGTATTTGTAATTGAGCAAGTTAATATATTTGTTTGACTGCAAGCGTTTGTCTGCAAGCGTTTAATAATATATCTTTGTTTTGTTTATTCCTTGCTATTTCGGAGTGTGTGATTCTGGCGAGGTCACGATAGATTGATAAAGGGATTGACAGCAATGTCGATCCCTTTCGATTTTTATGATTTGCACACAACTTACACATTGCGGCTCCGGACCACATTGTGCATAAGAAGATAGTGATTATACACAAGAAATCTCATCAAAAGGTGATTTTTTCGACCATTGTATCAAAATAAGCTCCTACGGCGAATTGCCTGAAGGAGCTTCTATTTTCTATGTCGCCTTTGTTCATTTATCAATTTCACGATATCCTGTTCCGATATGTTTGAGGAAATAAGTTTATCAAGCACATCCAAAATTTTTTATTTTTATTTGAAAGGATTTTGTCAATCAAACCACTTTTTCATTTTGTAGAGAAGAATGTGGGTTTCACCACCAGCATCACCCACCCGAAGAGAGCGCTGTCGCCCTGGCCGGGTGTTCTTCCTTTGAGCTGTTCCATGGTTTCGGTATAGAAAAATGTGGAAAATCCGGCTTTAATGGCTATGGCGTTGTCGAGCTTATAGCTGTAAACCAGATCGAGTTCTTGTCCAAGATTTTTATTCACTCGAGTGCCATTGCTCAAGTACTCTTCGGGCAGGTTGAACTGATGAAGCGTGGCTTCCAGCTCTCCTTTTTTTCCAATGCCGATGTTAGCCCGCAGCAACAGATCGTTTATGCCGGCGCCATGTCTTTCGGGTACTCCAAAATAATCCATGTATCCTAAGAATTTA
Organism: Dysgonamonadaceae bacterium; assembly: GCA_028696875.1. Lineage (GTDB taxonomy): Bacteria > Bacteroidota > Bacteroidia > Bacteroidales > Dysgonomonadaceae > UBA2632. Next base: position 1,510 of record JAQVGF010000242.1, on the reverse strand, counting down.
TGTCCCGGTCCATAAAGCGTAGAAAAGGTACCGGTTTCGGTAAGGGCATCAGAAGAAGAGAAGTCGGTTCCCGAGTAATGATCGTACCCAAGCATAAGAGAATTTTTGGAGGTGAACATATATTTTGCGCGTGCCGAGTAAAAATTGGCTTTTATATTTCGGTTATCTTGGGCAGTTCCGCGTTGCAAGTATCCGGCAGCAGAAAAAAACCACGGGTTGGTCTGATATTCAAGATAAGGACCAAAGGTATTGCGATAATAAACCTTCAATGGATCGGGTTGCGAGGTGACATTGGGATCGTTCTGAAACCCATCTCTCACACCTACTACTGAAACATTCAAACCGTTGTCCCACGATTTATTCAAATGTCCGTAAACCATATTTTTATACTGAATAGATTTAAGAGAGTATTCTTTCAAAAATGGATCGTTCTCAATTGTTCCATCATTATTGATGGCATATCCAATATGGAAGTTAAGCGAATTATCATTAGAGGTGAATAATAAACGAGCTACGTCGTGTGCTTCGGCAAAGGTGCGCCAATCGCCGGAGCAAAAGAGTCGTTGGTCGTCATATATCAATGGTTGCCGCCCTGCTTTCAGAGCCACATTATTGTTGAATCGATACTCAACCCATCCTTCAAAAAGCCCCAGTCCATTGTTATCAGATTTCCATTTATCTTCGCCCCAAATGCGCGCGTCCTGCAATGATATGTAGGTGGTGAGTTTATCTTTTTGATAAAAAACATTGAGCCGGGTGCGCTGCCCTACCATGGTTAACGGTTTGGTGGAGGAGGTAGGAATAGTATTGTAACCATCGCGATACTCACCGCGAGTTCGCCACTCGCCCGACACAGTGAATTGAGCAAAGGTGAAGCTGCTTAGGAGCAACATTAAAGAAATAAAGGCTGACTTTTTCATGATTAGAGTGTTTTTGTAGATTTTTATTTTTAGTAAAAGTACAAAAAATGTGGAAGACAAACCAAATTCTTAAAGGATTAGATTGTGGTTGATAATCTCATTATCTTGCATTTCAATTACTCTGTCCGGTGCTTTTGCGAAGTCGTTATCGCGGGTAACCGGAATAATTGCTTGAGCGTTTTCGGATTGAACTCGTCTTTGGATATTTGTTTAAAAATGTTCAACACAATTTTGGAATTTTTTGGAGGAGTAGCATACTTCATGTCCATCCATCTTGATACTCTATTTAAACATCCGTGGAACAAAATGAAACGCTTCTTTTCCGCTGCGGGCTTCTACATCTTCCCATCGTGCAACATCAAAATCAATCCCAACGGTGGAGCAGGTAGGCATGTCGCCCCCAAAATATTTTAGCAGATTTTCCACAAAATAATGAAATGCCGGATTGTGCCCAAAGAAGAAAACTGTTTGGGCTGTTTTGGGCAATTTATGGATGAGTTCCAAAAATTCTGAAGTGGTCATTCCATCATAAATATCCTCTACTTCTGTAATTTGATGTTTATCAAAATTCAGGTTTTCAGCAAAAATGC
>JAQVGF010000241.1 GCA_028696875.1 Dysgonamonadaceae bacterium | reverse complement strand
TTGATAAACTCCCACGGCAATGCAAAGAGTGCGATGTTCTTTTTGCCTGTTATGGGGAGTGTCCGAAAAATAGATTCTCTTACGATAAATATGGTGAATGGGGATTGAACTATTTGTGTGAAGGATACTATAAATACTTCAACCATGTTGCTCCTTACATGGATTTTATGAAAAAGGAGCTTTTGGCAAAACGCCCACCGGCCAATGTTATGAATTGGGTGGATTGAGAGTTTTTGATATATAAGAATTGCAACTGATTTGACTTTAGCCACATTTTCAAAATCTTTGTCAGAACTCGAAAGAAATGTGGTTAAAGCCAATAGTCTCTGCACAAATTGTCCGGCAATGGGAAATAAAGCCAATAGCAGGTTGGCAGCTTTGGCACAATCCCGAGGAGGTTGATCGAACTTCTTGTGAAATAGTTTTTCAGTAAAGATCGATACTGTCCAACTTAGTAAATGTAAATCAATTCCGATGAAAACATTTTGTCCTTTGAAATTTAATTCTCTTCTTTGTGTTTGCATAAGTCATAAAGTTTTATTAGTTTTTGAGTGTCATATTTCAAAAATAATAATTCTTTTTGGCTTATGTCCTTTTTAATTCTTAAATTAATAACGAATCTCAAATCGATTAGCCGATACAAACATAGGGACTTAGACCAAAAAAAAGTGCCCGATAGTTTTTTAATTAAACGTATCAGACACTCTGCAATATTTGTCAAATCTCAGCCACAAGCCTTTAATACATAGCTTCCAGCCTCTAAGATCTAACTTCTATCCTCCAGCACTTAACTTTTTAAAAGTGCACTATCAATCACCTCTTTTGATAATTTTTTTGTGCAGAAGAACCAATCATAACAAGTGATACCTTCTACCTCTCCTTCCATTCTCTCTTTCGCAACACCACATGAACCTGCAGTGGGTACGATAACATCGTCACCCGGACGCCAGTCTGCCGGTAGTGCTACATTAAACTCTTCGGATGTTTGTAAACCGATGAGCGCACGTTTAATTTCATCAAAGTTGCGTCCTAACGTGAGAGGATAATAAATAATGGCGCGTATAATTCCTTTAGGATTAATAAAAAAGACAGCTCTTACAGCTTGCGTTCCGCTCTCTTCGGGTTGAACCATTCCATATTTATTGGCAACGTTCATACTGATGTCTTCAATCAAAGGAAATTTTACTTCTACATTTTTCATTCCTTTGTACTCTATCTTTTCCTGGATAGTTCTTAACCATGCGATATGGCTAAATAATCCGTCGATAGACAATCCCACCAATTTACAATTTAGAGCTTCAAACTCATCCTCCATTACAGCAAACTGCATAAATTCTGTTGTGCATACGGGAGTAAAGTCAGCCGGATGGCTAAAAAGAATTACCCAATTACCTTCGTAATCACTGGGAAAGTTTATTTCACCTTGAGTTGTTACTGCAGTAAAAGAAGGGGCTTTGGCTCCAATACGGGGCATTGCATTTTCGTGAATTTCGTTTTGATTTGGGTCCATTTGATTTGTTTTTATTTATTTATTATAGATTAAAAAAATATCCAATGTCAAATATAAGAAAATCTTCTCAATAAATAAAAATAACAGATGAAACAAATAACTCTCTCTCCGTTTTTCAGCATCTGTTATTTCACTATTAAAGTAGGGTGTTTTACAACTTTGTCTTATTGATCGAAGAGTGTTTTCAAAATAAAAAAGCCAAATCAATCGTAACTGACTTGGCTTTTTACTTTTTTTTAAATAACTTACTACTAAGGTCAATTATCTCTTTTGCGAGCAGAATAACTGATCTTGAGAGCGTATGCTCTTCTAAGTGCTTGTTTCACTTCTGTCACATAACGCATTTGAGTATCTTCGTCTACTTTTAGAGAAACAGTCATATATTGCTGATCTTGTTCATTAAGCATGTTACGTTCTTGAGCAATATAATCGTGTATATCTTCTACTTCGGCAAATTTATCATTCAATTGCATAAATGTTCCGGTACCAAACTTAGTATCAATCGGTTGACCCATATAAATATAGGTTACTAAAGATTTTTTCTCAAGTTTTTGTATTTCAGAAGCATCAGGCACTTTAAATTTAACCATCAACGTTACCTCCCTCATGGTAGTTGTAACCATAAAGAAAAACAAAATTGCAAAAATCATGTCAGGCAAGGAAGCGGTATTTAGAGCAGGCATTTCACGTCCGCCCGATTTATTAAATTTACCCATTATTTCTTTCCTCCATAATCTTTTGGTTCTGCCTCAGATATTCGCTGAGGGTAAACCTTGTTTATCAAATCTTTTTCGTCCTTTAAAAGTTCTTCATAAGGTCTGTTATAGTACCGTTTGGCTGCCTCGTTCCGAAGTTCGTTATAAGCCTTTACCAACTCATTTTGAACAGCCAGGTATGTCTTATAGCTTGTTGTGTTATCATTTTGAAGAGAGATAACATGATCTTTCGTCACACGCAGGGTACCTACAGGAGGTCCAAAATCTTCTTCAAAAAGTTCGGGTAAGTCTTCGCTATTATTCGGATTAACAACAAACTCTTTCACTTTATCTTTTAAGCTTTGCTTGCCTGTTTTACCTTGCATTTGATTTAGGTTATCGTAGTGTTCATCACCAACCATCGTTTGGTTCAGTGAGTTCACCAACACAACCAGAAGGTTACGCCTTTGAACTTTTATTTCAGAGAGTTGCGTTTCATCTTGTGGAGGTGGTGGAAGGCGTCGTGCCAATCCACTATCTGTATCCATAGAAGAGGTTACAAGGAAAAATATAAGCAAAAGGAAAGCAATATCAGCCGTTGAGCTGGTATTTACGTCAGGTACTTTCTTTCTTTTGTTAGCCATAGTTTATTATGTATTTATTCTGGAAATAAC
>JAQVGF010000050.1 GCA_028696875.1 Dysgonamonadaceae bacterium | reverse complement strand
TGTAAGTAAATCTGGTGCTATTCCTATTGTGAAATATGAGTTAGAATATACAAATGAATTCTTATCTGATTCAATTGGCAAATATGGATAATAAAAATGATATCGGTTTTAAATTAGTTGTAATTACTACTGAACAATTTGAAATTATTGAAAATAACTATACTAAAGATACTAATATAAGAGTTAAGTTAGATTTTCGATTTGCTGCTGATAAAAAACAAAAGTTAATTGCTCTATTTAATACGTTTATCTTCTCAGCAAATGGTAAACAGTTTTTATTGATTGAAGCAAGTTGTCACTTTGCCATATCAGAGGATTCATGGGAAGAGATGTTTGATAAGAAGTTAAATAAACTGATTGTTCCTAAGAGGTTTTTACAACACCTCACAATGTTAACTGTTGGGACAACCAGAGGTATATTGCATGTGAAAACAGAGAATTCTCCATTTAATCAATATCGTATACCTCTAATTAATGTTGAGGAATTGATTAAAGATGACAATGCACTAGAATTTGAAGAGCTGTAATTGTTTTTCTTACAACTATATCTGTATATAAATTAAATGATAAAACAACCAAATTATGAAACGAGAATTTGAAGATCAAAAAGAGTGGAAACTAAGTATGGATTTAGCTACCAATGTGTATAAACAAATGGTGCAGTTGCCCATTGAAGAGTATGAAGATTACTATAGTATTAGCAATCAGATAAAGAGAACCGCTATAAGCATACCAAGCAAGATAGCCGCAGGCTATTCGTTAGGCGGTGAGTATTTATTGGAAAATCTATCGATAGCAAGAGGCTTGTTAGCAAGGTTGGAAACGTTATTGATTTTGGCTGCGAATGTGAAAGTGTTGGAGGAGAAGAAGATGGAGCCGTTGTTGAAAGAAATTGAAAGTGTCAGAGAAGAGATTAGGATATAATTTTTCAGCCTAATCATTGTTTTCTGTTATATTATCGCAGGATATGCAGAAATGGAATAATTATGCTATTAGTTCTCAATGAACCTTATTTATTAAAAGATATAGTTATCTTTGTTAATAGCAAACAGTAGATTGAGAAGTTACCGAAATATAGATCATCATAGATGAGTCAAGGATAGGTAAAAGAACACGCGCATACAATCGAAATATAACAGATGACATTAATTAAGAGCAAGAAATCAGTTAGTTGAGCTGGAATCTTTTATAATTCGTGTTGGACTGAATTGTGTGAATTCAAGTGGCTTAACTAAATTTGCACTTGAAATTGATCTGTTTAGTATTTATTGTTGCTTTTTTTCGAGTCTCGAAAAAAATGATTGAACGTATTGATTAAATTGTTTAGTTTTTTATTCTAAGCCAATTAATCCACAATTTATTGATATATAGTGCTTAAATTAAAAATAACCTCGGTTATGAGGAAGAGTATTCTACTTTTATTATCGCTTAGTTTAGTGATTCTTTCTTGTCAAAAAGAGGAAGAGCCTTTTATAAGGATTAATCAAACACAATTTACTGTTTCTGATGCAGGCGGATCACAGACCATCTCATTTGAAACGAATATGAGTTGGAATGCAAAATCGTCTGAGAGTTGGTGTAATGTTTTACCTGCAAGTGGAGATGCATCAACTAAAAGCACAAAGGTTACTCTCTCTACTAATGACACTTATGATGATAGAAGCTGCACTGTAACTATTATGGCGGGAGGCTTATTCAAAACTATAACTATCAATCAGAGTACCAATTTAGGGCTTTTTGTATCTCCTGATAAATTTGATCTTTCCAATGATGCAACTACTATAGAAGTAGAGATACGCTCCAATGTAGAATTTGATGTAATCACTTCTGATGATTGGATTTCTAAAAACAGCACAAGAAGTTTATCCTCAAGCAAACTTTATTTTAATATTGCTAAGAATGAATCTTATGATAATAGGAGTGGTTCTATTAACATTAAGCAGAAGGACGGAACATTAACAAAAACTATTAAGGTATATCAATCTCAGAAAGATGCAATTATACTTTCAAATAAAACCCAAGAGATATCAAGTGAGAGTCAAACTTTGGAGGTGGAATTGAAAACCAATGTAGATTTTGAGGTAATAATTCCGGAAGCTGCTAAAAATTGGGTCTCATATATTGGTACAAGGGCGTTGAGAACTGAAACACTGATATTAGATATAGCAGAGAATGAAGATAATAACGCTCATCGCTCAACTGAAATTTATGTAATGAATAGAGCAACAAGCCTTCAAGATACGCTTACAATAATTCAAGAAAAAGCCCCTGATTTACCTTCTCTGACAACCTTGGATGCCTATGACATTTCAATATATTCCGCCAAAAGTGGAGGTGAAATCTTAAATGATGGAGGAGCACCCATTCTTGCGAAAGGTGTCTGTTGGAATACGCTTGAAAACCCTACAATTCAAAACTCAAAGACAGATAATGGATCGGGAGTTGATAATTTTATCGCGAATATTACAGATTTGAATGCTGCAACAAAATATTATGCCAGAGCTTATGCAACCAATAGATCCGGAACCTCGTATGGGAATCAAATCATTTTTACAACAACTTCTATAGTTGCAACACCGATTATAAGCCCTATTGGTGGAATATATTCAGCCGTCCAAACTGCAAGCATAACTTGTGCCACAGATGGAGCAGAAATTAGATATACGTTAGACGGGAGCGAACCAAGAGAAACATCGGAACTTTACAGTAGCGGAATTCTTATAGATGCTGGTATAACAATAAAAGCAAAAGCTTTCAAAGAAAATTGGATGGAAAGTTCGGTAGCAACGGAAACTTATATTATTAACCTTGATGCTCAATTAATTGAAGGATCTGCAAATATAATCCAGCATATAGATGCTTCCGAAGATTTTGTTTTTCGACTAAATAATCTTAATGACAAGGATGTCTTCTTTGTTTTCTCAAATCAAAACAGCAGCAGTTCAACACCACTGCCCCAAATAGATAGCAACGTTGCAACTATAAGCACTACAGCGAAATCGATGAGTTTTTCTGAACCATCTTTTATTGTTTCAGGAAAGCCATCTATCACTGAATTTAACAATAATCCCTGGAAGCAATCCATGGATGGAATAGAAAAACTTCAATATCAACAATATTCAGTATCGCAACCAGAAAAACTTGTGCTTGGGTTTAGTGATTATTTGAATGACGAGTACGGAACTCCACAGCTATCAACCGTCCGAAAGGTAATATCTGCCCATGGCAAAACCCTCTATGTGTGGGTAGCTGATAATTGTTGGGGAGAAGAAAGCACCAAGAGCTACAATGTTACTCAACAGATGGTTGATGCATTAGCATCCAAGTTTCTTAATCAAGGTGAAGACAATGATATATATGAATGGGTTACAAATATTGCTGGAGATCCTTGGGGTCCAACAACTCGCAACTATTTAATTCCGGAAACTGATGATATTCATATATGGTTAACGGATATTGATGACGATAACAAAACTACAGGTACAGTGACAGTTGGATACTTTTTTGCAAGAGATAATTTTCGTAAAACAAGTATTTCAACATCTAATGAGAAGTTGATGTTTACAATTGACGCAGTTCTTTTTGGAAAAACAACAAATGGGTCATGGGATCTATCTCACTTCTGGCCTAATGTGATTATTTCTACTTTAGCACACGAATTCACTCATATGATATACTTTTATCAACATGAAGTTCTGAGGAATCTATCAAGCAATTCGGCGGTAAATGAAATGTGTGCACAATGTGTAGAAGATTTAGTTTCCAATAAAATACTTGCTGATGGACCCAGAGGAATATCGTATGCAACTCCTGATGCGGGGAGCACTGGCAACTATGATGGTAGATTGCCGCTATACAATAAAAACAATGATTACAATCTTTTAGATTGGAGTTCAAATAACGATGAAGAACTTTTGAATTATTCTAAAACTTATGCATTAGGAGCATACTTGATGAGAAACTTTGGAGGAGCAAATTTCATAAGAGAACTTATTCAAAATAATTCTACAGGTATTAACTCTGTAGTAGATGCTGTAAACTCTAATGGAGGAGGCGGACTTAACTATGGAGATATCCTTCAAAGGTTTGGTGCAGCCAATCTGTTATCTAACAGAACAACAATGACTACAGGATATATGTTTAATACAGGAACGTGGAGTACATCAATTGTAAACGGCGTTACTTATGATTTAGGATCTATTAATCTTTACAACTATTCGCCCACACCTTATGTCTATAATATACTGCCATCAACTCAAAAACCAGGTTCAAATATATACTATAGAGCCGGAAGCAATTTGAGAGGCGAAATAGAGTGGTCCTTTCAAGGAATGAGCTTAGATACAAAGCTAACAGTTGTTATTAAGTGATCTGCGGGGTGGCGTGTCACGTCATTGTCAATCTTCAACTCTTCATTTTCAATTAATTAAATCTTTAGTTAAACCTAAAGATTTAGACACAAAAAAACGCTCTCAATTTCTCAAGAACGTTTTTTGCTTATAATATAATTTTTATAAGAGAGTGGTCTGTTAATTAACCATTCACTTTAGCCATATGTTCAATAAGTTCTACAACTTTGTTTGAATAACCCCACTCGTTGTCGTACCAGCCAACAACTTTCACAAAAGTTGGGCTTAGTTGGATACCGGCGTTCACATCAAAGATTGATGTACGTGGGTCACCAATGAAATCACTTGATACAACAGCTTCGTCTGTATATCCTAAAATACCTTTCAATTCACCTTCAGAAGCATCTTTCATTGCTTTGCAAATTTCTTCGTAGGTGGTTTCTTTTTCCAAACGAACGGTTAAGTCAACAACTGAAACGTTTAGCGTTGGAACGCGAAGAGACATGCCTGTCAATTTTCCGTTCAATTCAGGAATTACTTTACCTACTGCTTTAGCAGCACCTGTTGATGAAGGAATAATATTTCCGGAAGCTGCACGTCCACCTCTCCAGTCTTTGGCTGAAGGACCGTCAACTGTTTTTTGAGTAGCAGTTACAGAGTGAACTGTAGTCATAAGACCTTCAAGAATCCCAAATTTGTCATTCAATACTTTAGCAAGAGGAGCCAAGCAGTTGGTTGTACATGATGCGTTTGAAACATATTGATCACCTTTTTTGTAAGATTTATGGTTCACACCGGGAACAAACATAGGTGTGTCGTCTTTTGAAGGAGCTGACATAACTACATATTTCGCACCGGCATCAATGTGTCCTTTTGCTAACTCTTTTGATAAGAATAATCCTGTTGATTCAACTACATATTCAGCATCAACTTCGTTCCATTTCAAATCGGCAGGATTTCTTTCGGATGTTACACGAATTTCGTTCCCGTTTACTACTAACTTTCCATTTTTCACTTCAATTGATCCGTCGAATTTTCCGTGAACGGTGTCATACTTTAACATATAAGCAATGTAGTCAACATCCAGCAAATCGTTTATTCCTACTACTTCTATGTTATCTCTTTCTTGAATTGCACGGAAAACCAAACGCCCTATACGTCCAAATCCGTTGATACCTACTTTAATCATAGTCTTTTAAATTAATTTGTTATATTAAATTGTTAATTCTCTTTTTATAAATAGCAAATGTACTTCTTTTTTTCTTTTTACTAAAACTTTTAGTGTCAAAAACCCTAAAAAAACAACAGTTTTTTTTCTTTCTTGCTTAATAAACAACCAATAGACTATTGAGAGTGCTTTTAATTCGCTATCATTTGACTATATTTGCACTCTCATTTATGAAATAATAAATACAACAAAACAGTACTATGTCAGACGATAAAAAAATTATCTTTTCAATGGTGGGTGTAAGCAAAACATATCCACCTCACAAACAGGTTTTAAAAAATATCTACCTGTCATTCTATTATGGTGCCAAAATTGGAATCATTGGGTTGAATGGATCTGGTAAATCTACCTTATTAAAGATTATTGCCGGGATAGAAAAGGAGTTTCAAGGCGAAATTGCTTCCGATAAGAGCTTTACGGTCGATTATTTGGAACAAGACCCCAAGCTGGACGACAACAAAACAGTAATTGAAGTGGTGCGTGAAGGTGTGCAACCCATTATGGACTTGCTGAATGAATATGAGGAGATAAACCTTAAATTCGGATTACCTGAATATTACGAGGATTCCGATAAGATGGACAAGTTGTTTGCTCGTCAAGCAGATTTGCAAGACAAATTAGATGCTGTCGATGCATGGAATATCGACAATCGTTTGGAAAGAGCGATGGATGCGCTTCGTTGTCCGGAGGAAGATGAGCCAATTCGACATCTTTCGGGGGGAGAACGCAGACGTGTTGCGCTTTGTCGCTTGTTATTGAAAGAACCCGATGTATTGTTATTGGATGAGCCTACCAACCATTTGGATGCGGAGTCGATAGATTGGCTGGAGCAACATTTGCAACAATACAAAGGAACGGTAATTTGTATTACTCACGATAGGTACTTTTTGGATCACGTTGCCGGATGGATTCTTGAACTGGACCGTGGTGAAGGTATTCCTTACAAGGGAAATTACACTTCGTGGTTGGAGCAGAAAACAAAACGCATGGAGATGGAAGAGAAAACTGCCAGCAAGCGCCGCAAAACATTGGAGCGCGAATTAGATTGGATTCGCATGGCTCCAAAAGCACGTCATGCAAAAGGAAAGGCTCGTTTGAATTCGTATGAACGATTGTTGAATGAAGATCAAAAAGCAAGTGAAGAGAAATTAGAAATATTTATCCCCAACGGACCACGATTGGGTGATAAAGTAATTGAAGCACACAACGTTGCCAAGGCATATGGTGATAAACTATTGTTCGACGACTTAAACTTTACACTTCCTCCCAATGGTATTGTTGGCGTAATTGGACCAAACGGTGCAGGTAAAACAACACTATTTCGATTGATTCAAGGTTTAGAAACTGTCGACAGTGGTACGTTTGAAGTAGGAGAAACCGTGGTTACAGCTTATGTTGATCAGGCGCATACTTCCATTGATCCAAATAAAACTGTTTATCAGGTAGTATCGGATGGTTTAGAATTTGTGAAAGTGGGAGGACGCGAAATTAATGCGCGAGCATACTTGGCACGTTTCAATTTCACCGGTGCCGATCAGGAAAAACTGTGTGGTGTGCTTTCGGGTGGTGAACGTAATCGCTTGCACTTGGCGCTTACGCTTAAGGCCGAAGCCAACGTATTGTTACTGGATGAACCAACCAATGATATTGACGTGAACACACTGCGTGCATTAGAGGAGGGTTTGGAGAACTTTGCGGGCTGTGCAGTTGTTATATCTCACGATAGATGGTTCCTGGATCGTATTTGCACGCACATTTTAGCATTCGAAGGAAATTCAGATGTCTTCTATTTCGAAGGTTCTTATAGCGAATACGAAGAGAATAAAAAAATGAGGATGGGCAATGTGGAACCGAAGAGGGTGAGGTATAGGAAGTTGTAAGAGGTTTTTTGGTATAAGGTATGGGATGTGAGGTGTGGTGAGAAGAATTACTAATTACGAATTATTAATTACTAATGGGATGCGATTGATATGAATATGATTAAGTAATCTTTCGGTCAAAAAATAAAATCATGAAATCACGAAATCACGAAAAAACAATACACCGATAATTGAAAAAAACAACGCTCATTTTATTAATAGTTAGCTCTTGTTTAGGTTTGATGGCTCAAACAAAAATTGTTGTTAAAGGAACAGTTTTCGACTCTATTAATCATACGCCTTTGCCCTATGTTGCTCTGTTTTTTGAGGGTTCGTCCGTTGGAGATATCTCCAATAGCGGGGGCGAGTTTACAATAAATGTCTCAACGGATATTGTACATGAGCGACCTTTGAAAGTGATGTTTACCGGCTACAAAACACAATTAATCAAACTTAATGCGGATAGTTTACAATCGCTTCAACTATTTTTATCACCAGTTTCAGAAAAGGAGATCATTCCTGCATTGGAACTTTTTCGCATTTTGGGTGACGAAGGACGTAATCCTTTACCATACTATTTGTATAAATTGACTAATATAGTTATCGATGATAATTTGCCGTTGGGTAATCCGGAGACAAATAAAATAGACTTATATAATCTTAGGGAAATTCCTGCTTACAATCATTTAGAAGGGGCACGATTACGATTATCTGTTGCCACAAATGCCCGCTTAAATCCTCACTTATTTGCTAAAGGTTCGTTGGGTTACGGATTTAAAGATCAGAAATTTAAATATCGTGGTGAACTGGCATGGTCTTTCGAAAAGAAAGCGTATCACGACGATGAGTTTCCACGAAACAACATACGATTGCTCCACGAAAATGATATTTTCTCTCCAGGAGAAAATAATCCGCGTTTGCGCAATGACTTTGTGTTGATTTCTTATAGACGCTCGCGCGCTGCGATGACTTATCGAAAGTTCACAGAGTTGAATTACGAAAAAGAGACACTGTTTGGTTTCTCTTATTTGTTTTGGGCAAGGATGTCGGAAATTAAATCTGCTTCAGAATTAACTTATTCGGCAGTGGATATTACCAAATATCCGGATCCACTTCCGGTTTTAAAGTCTAAGAACGGTGGAGTCTCATTACGTTATTGGCCCAACGAAGCATACATACAAAACAAACGCAACCGAACACCATTTTCCCTTAGTGAACCTCTTTTTATGTTGTCTCACACCGTAGGTGAAAGTACTGTTTTTGGTGGAAACGAACTGTATCACAAAACAGAATTTTCCTTTCAAAAACGAATTGGATTGGCTGAATACGGATATTTAGACCTGGTTGTAGATTATCAAAGAGTATGGACTAAAGCTCCATTTCCGCTTTTATTATACCCAAATGCCAATAAAGGTTTTGTTGTTGACAACAAACCATTCTTTTTGAACGGGTCCATGGAGTTTATCAACGATGAGCAATTTAGCTTGAGGGCGGCATATGTTGCAGACAACTTGTTCTTTTCTCGTGTTCCGCTACTCAAGAAGTTAGGGTTTAAAGAGCTGTTAATTCTTCGTGGAGTTCGCGGCAAGTTGAGTAATAAGAATAGACCAAGTGCAGAAAATGGTTTGTTTGTATTACCTTCTCAAACCATTGAAATGACTAACACTCCTTATATGGAAGGTGTTGTGGGAATTACAAATATTTTAGGATTGTTGCGGGTAGAATATATTCATCGGTTGACATATCGCAATTATCCGGATGTATTGAAGTATGGCTTTAGAATTGATGCCACCTTTTAATTAGTTCTAAGTAGTAAGTTGTAAGTGATAAGTTGCGGAAAAATTTTGTAATTCGTAATTCGTAATTAAATTACGGTGCCAATCGTCTCAAAATCCACTCATCTTCTGTTTTAATATAAATCAACCTATCGTGCAATCTGCTTTGTCGTCCTTGCCAAAACTCAATTGTATGAGGTATTAACACATATCCGCCCCAGTGGGGTGGGCGAGTTATAAGTTTATCCTGAAACATGGCTTCAATTTTCAGTTTTCTATTTTCCAGTTCCTCGCGTCCATCGATAAAAGTGCTTTGTGGCGATATCCATGCTCCCATTTGGCTGCTTTCCGGACGTGAATTGAAGTATTTATCGGATTGTTCCGGTGAAATTTTTTTTGCAACTCCCTCAATCCTTACTTGACGTTCCATCAGGTGCCAATCGAAAACAATACAAGCATATGGATTTTTGTTCAGTTCTTCTCCTTTTCTACTTTCGTAATTCGTATAAAAAACAAAACCTTTCTCATTATAACTTTTTAGTAAAACCACACGCGCTGAAGGTTTACCATCCGGAGTTGCTGTGGCCAATGTCATAGCATTGGGTTCGATTATTTTAAATGAAATAGCTTGATTCATCCATTTCTCGAATTGAGAAATAGGATTTGCATCCACTTCTTCTTTGGATAATGAATCTAATTTGTAATCTTTTCGAAAGTTGTATAGTTCTGTCATGTTGTTAGTTTCTTATTTCTTAAAAGTTAAACAGATTGATAAGAGATTTGTTTGAGTGAATATTTTCAAGTAAAAAGTGATCAGTGATCAGTAAACAGTAATCAGTGATTGGTGATCAGTAATCAAGTAATCAATTTTCAATAATATATCTTCCTTATTCAATGATTTATTATCTTTGTTAATATTTCATTTTTCCGTATCTTCGCACATTCATAGTTTATTACAAAATAAATCACTCCATAATACTCATATATGATAAAGGTGCAAGGTATAAACAAAAGTTTTGGTAGCCTTCAGGTGTTGAAGAATATCGATTTAAGCATACAAAAAGGTGAAGTTGTATCGATAGTAGGCCCAAGCGGCGCCGGAAAAACTACCTTGTTACAAATAATGGGGACATTGGACAAGCCCGATTCGGGAAGTGTGTTTTTTGAAAAGAAGGATGTAACAAAATATGGCGATCGTAAGCTTTCTGATTTTAGGAATAAAAATATTGGATTTGTTTTTCAATTTCACCAATTACTCCCGGAATTTACAGCTCTCGAAAACACAATGATACCTGCATTGATTGGAAAAAGGGATCGTTCGCAAGCAGAAAAAGATGCTTTGCAGATTTTAGAATTAATGGGATTGAGTGATAGAAAACATCACAAGCCAAATGAATTGTCAGGAGGTGAAAAACAACGTGTAGCCGTTGCGCGTGCACTCATAAACAATCCCATGATTGTGTTTGCCGATGAACCTTCGGGAAGTTTGGATACGGAAAATAAAGATGAGCTTCACTCTCTGTTTTTTAAACTCCGCGAAGAGTTGGATCAAACGTTTGTAATCGTTACTCACGATACGCAATTAGCCTCGCTAACCGATAGAATCATTCGAATGAAAGATGGTATTATCGAATAGTATATTAATATATTATTACACTAATAAATGACTAACACTTATATAATCCTATTTATGAAATCAAACTTATTTTTTATGGCATTTATAATCACCGCATTAATGGTATCGTGCAATGGCGTAGCAAAAGAAGACTCCCACAATGGTGATCAAAGTAAAATGGGTTCAATCATAGGGAAAGCATCACCCACTATTGAAAACGGAATTATGACTCCCGAGGTGCTTCACAGTTTTGGGCGAATTGGCAATGTAGAGGTTTCTCCAAACAAGGAAGATATTCTTTATCATGTTACTTATGTGGATATCGAACGAAACAAAACCAACACCGAGATTTTCATCATGAAAGTGGATGGTTCCGAAAAAAAACAACTCACATTTACCAACGAACATGAAAGCAATGCTCAATGGATAAACAATGGTGAGGAAATTGCTTTCTTAAGAAATAAGGACGGCTCCAAACAACTTTGGAAAATGAAAGCCGACGGAAGCGGCATGGAGCAAATTAGCGATATTGAGGGCGGCATAGAGGGCTTCACCTATTCTCCCGATGGTAAAAAGGTGATGTATATAAAAAATATAAAGAGTGGCGAAACCGTTGCAGATCGTTATCCCGACTTGCCGGAGGCAACAGGTAAGATAGTGGATGAATTGATGTATAAACATTGGGATCATTGGGTGGAGAAAATTCCGCACACTTTTTATGCTACTATCGATAATGGACAATTGACCAATCATATCGATTTGTTGGATGGAGAACCATATGAAGCTCCACTTCTTCCTTTTGGAGGAGCTGAGGCAATTGCTTGGAGTCCCGATAGTAAGTCGATTGTCTATACTTCGAAAAAGATGACCGGAAAAGCTTATGCAGAATCTACTAATTCAGATCTTTATCTCTATTCATTAGAAAATAGAACAACTGAAAATATCACAGAAGGAATGATGGGTTACGATGTAAATCCACAGTTCTCACCGGATGGATCGCACATTGCGTGGTTGAGTATGGAGCGCGATGGATATGAAGCAGACAAAAACAGATTGTTTGTAATGGATATGGCTACAAAAGAGAAAACATATCTTACAGAAGCGTTCGATAATAATGTGGATGCATTTATTTGGAACTCGGATAATAAGACACTTTTCTTTATTGCAACTGTAGAAGCTAAAACGCAGCTATTCTCAATTGCAATGGATAGCAAAGAGGTGAAAGCACTAACATCCGGCAAACACGACTACATATCACTCGCTTTGGGTAAAGGCATTCTCATTGCCAAACGTCAGTCCATGTCGATGCCTGCCGAAATTTACGCAGTAAATGTCAATAGCGGAGAGGCAAAAGAACTTTCGTTCGAAAACAAAGATATTCGTGACCAATTGACTATGGGTGAAGTAGAGGAAAGATGGATACCAACAACCGATGGCAAACAGATGCTTACGTGGGTTATTTATCCGCCCAACTTTGATGCTTCAAAGAAGTATCCAACTATACTCTATTGTCAGGGTGGTCCACAAAGTGCTGTAAGTCAGTTTTGGTCGTATCGATGGAACTTGCAGATGATGGCTGCCAATGGATATATTGTAGTTGCGCCAAACCGTAGGGGCTTGCCCGGCTTCGGACAGGAATGGAACGAGCAAATTAGTGGTGATTATGGTGGACAAAACATGCGCGA
>JAQVGF010000240.1 GCA_028696875.1 Dysgonamonadaceae bacterium | reverse complement strand
CGGGGAAAAACGAAGCAGAACAGATTATGCGAAGCATTACTATTACGGGTATGGAAAATAGTACGCCAACCAGCACATACACGCATTATAGCCCTCCTACACCACCAGTAAGCTCGGTATACCCCAATCCCAAAAACCTAAGCAAAGATAAGCTGCGCGAGGTGTTATTGAAAGCACTAACCAATGAGCCATCCACAAAAGACGAGATTAAATACTGGACAGAAAGAGAGAAGCAAATAAAGAAAAACCTTGGTAAACCTCAACCAAAAGTAGAGCCCACAACCGAAGTTAAACCCGCCGCCAAAACAACATCATCTACCGATATGATAGTGGGCGACTGGAATCTTGTTGCAAATGGCTTTGCAGGTATTTTAGAAATTCGCTACGATGGCACAGCACTGCAAGGCAGGGTTTATTTCAACTCTATTGGCAGGTGGGAGCCGTTACAAAATTTACAATTCAATTCATCTACAGGCAAATTCACATTTCTCAGACCTAATGCAAAACAACAACACGAAGGAGTGCTCAATGGAAACACCCTTACCGGAACATTTACTGGCAATTACAAATGGAGTGCAACTAAAACTGGTCAATCTCAATCTCAACCTCAAACAAAAAATGAACCAACAACTACAACTAAAACCGAAAGCAAACCCAAAGTTGAAAATAGCTCATCGATTGATATGCTTATAGGAGATTGGAGTCTTGTTGCAAATGGTTTTGCTGGAATATTGGAGATACGTTATGTTGGTTCTGCATTGCAAGGACGAATATATTTTAATTCTCTTCGTAAATGGGAGCCATTAGAAAATTTAAAATTCAATGCTTCAACCGGACAGTTTTCATTTCTCAGGCCCAATGCAAAACAACAACACGAAGGGGTGCTCAAAGGAAATACACTCACCGGAACCTTCACGGGTAATTACAAATGGAGTGCAATCAAAACTGCAGAAGCTCCACGATAAGCCGTAGCATCTATCTATTCACATCTTGGCAGCTACTTTGTGCCAAGATGTGATATATATTAAAAAAAATTATAACAACCCAACAAGTGTAGAAAAAAATGAGATACAACAACACCAACAACCTCACAGATTACTCACAAAGAATCGACGACCCTGCAATAGCCAAATATATAAAAAACAACAACCAATGGTCTATTATATTCTCAATTATATTGGCTTTTGTGGCTGTAGTAGGTTTTCAGATATACGGAGAAACAAGCTCCGAGATGGATAACCCCGAAGCTTTTTATATTGGACTGGGCATTGGAGGCATGTTCTTGCTTATTGCCTTCTTTCAAATAGCGGGGCGTAAAAAAAGTACCACTTGGGATGGAACGGTAGTTGAGAAAAATATAAGAAAGAAACGCCGACACGACAAGTACCAAGACATGTGGGAAAATTACCTACTATATCAGGTTACAATAAAAGCTGACAATGGCAAGAAGCACAATATCACTGCCGAAGACGATGACACAAAATACAATTACTTTAAAATAGGCGATAGGGTTAGGCATCATAAAGGTCTGAACACTTATGAGAAACAAGATAAATCGAGCGACACAATAATCTTTTGCAATGCTTGTGCCACACTGAATAATATTGAGGAAGATTATTGTTTTAGATGCAAATGCCCATTACTTAAATAATTATTAGCCAGATATGTCAAAAATTCCTGAAAATATAGAGTGGAGCATTCGAGTGCCTATGTTCCGCAATTCTATTATAATGAAACAGTTAGGAATAGCCATTGGTATTCCGTTTGGCTTGCTCATTATCTTTTTGATTATTGTGAAAGCCATCTATGCATTAATTATTATTGGCACACTGTTTCTTTTCACCTATTTGTTTATTCTTATAGTTTGGGGTGGTAAATACAATGTTGGCTTTAAGTTAAACAAAGCTGGAATCCACAATTTCACACTAAAAAATCAAGCGAAGAAAAACCTTATCACCAATACTGCTACAGTGATTTTAGGTTTATTTTCGGGGAAGCCCGCTGTTTCTGGTGCCGGAATGTTAGCACAATCTAAGCAAAATGTTTTAATAAAATGGAGTTCAATCAGTAAGGTGAAATTTATTCCCAAAAAACATACGATAATGATTAGAGCAGGATTTACAGAAAATATTGCACTGTTTTGCACACCCGAAAACTATACCACTGTAGAATCTCTTATCCGAACAAAGCTGAAAGAGAAAGATATCATCCTTAGTAAAAAAGATCCTAACACGCCCTCATAACTTAAGCAATAGACTAAAAGCATCTTGAACTTTTACAAACCGATATATACCAATGTCAAAATTAAAAATCTTTAAGTTACTAACACGCCTTTTGATTACATTGCTGGGTATTGCTTTTATCGCCTGGGGCATTTCTACGATTATGCTTGGATATTTTGGAGTTAAGGAGACTGCTGTAATCACCAATATCCGACGTGAAGACGGAGAACGTAATGAAGCGATACGAGGAAGATTTACCTATATTATTAGCTACACATTTACACTCCCCAATGGTGATAATGTGGACGGATTTACCAAAAGAGTTGGAAATGCTACCTATCTGAAAGCAGATGGGAAATCAAAAACGTCGGTTAAGTATTTCTCATTCTTCCCCTACATCAATGCCTTGGAGCAGGATACGAAACCTGGGATTAGTCAGTTGATATTGGTCGGGATAGGTTTTTTTCTAATTTTTATAATGAATAGACGTGAAAACGTAGGGGATTAATAACAGAAGTAGAAGAAAGGGAAATTCCGCTTTTCAGGCAAAAGCCGATTACTGCAAAAAGGAAAGTATAAAATCAAATTAATAATAACGGGTATTAATCAAATACTTTTCAGAATATGGATCGGTTATTTTTTTAAGAATAGGACATCATGAATTTAGAATTAGGATTTATTTCCTTTAAAAATTAACCTCAGATTGACAAGAAATAAAATAATCATCAATAAAGTAATGATATTTA
>JAQVGF010000239.1 GCA_028696875.1 Dysgonamonadaceae bacterium | reverse complement strand
GGCATTGCCCGCAAATTGACATCTCACAATGGCTATGAGATGTTTCCCAAGTTCTCTCCCGATGGAACTGAAATTGCTTTTACGGGACAATACGATGGCAACACCGAGGTGTTTAAAGTCCCGGCATCGGGTGGAGTTCCGGTGCGCTTAACTTATACGGCCACACTTGGTCGTGACGATATTGGCGATCGAATGGGACCAAACAATATTGTTATGACATGGAGTCCCAATGGGAAGAACATTGTTTACAGATCAAGAAGACATTCTTTCAACGATTTCCGTGGACAACTCTATTCCGTAGACACTTCGGGCGGTCTTTCAACAGAAATCCCATTGAGCGATGGAGGATTTTGCTCCTATTCTCCCAATGGAGAAAAGCTTGCTTTCAATTGGGTATTCAGAGAATTCCGCACTTGGAAGTACTATCGAGGGGGAATGGCTGACGACATCAGAGTATACGACTTTAAGTCGGGTGACGTGGAAAAAATAACTGATAATCCTGCACAAGATATTATCCCCATGTGGATTGACAATGAGATTTATTATCTGTCTGACCGCGATAGAACAATGAATCTTTTTGCATACGACACAGAAATGAAGGCAACTCGGAAAGTAACCAATTTTACCGATTACGATATCAAATTCCCATCGCACAGCGACAGGTACATTGTTTTTGAAAAGGGAGGCTACATCTATCTCTTCGATGTAAAAGCTCAAGAATCGAAAAAACTGACTATCCATATTGCCAACGATCAACCATGGGCGCGCAATGATTGGAAAGATGCATCTAAAATTATTCGCAGTGGCACACTTTCGCCCAATGGCGAGAGAATAGTATTTAGCGCAAGGGGCGATGTGTGGTCGGTTCCTGCATCCAATGGAATTACACATAATCTTACCGCCACTTCGGGCATTAACGAGAGAAATGCACAGTGGTCGCCCGATGGCAAACACATTGCCTATATTTCTGACGCAACGGGTGAGTTCGAAATCTATTTGATGAATCAAGATGGAAGTGAAAAGCCCGTGCAATTGACAAATGGAGATAAAACCTACATCTTTAACCTTGATTGGTCGCCTGACAGTAAAAAGATTCTCTTCCATAACAAGAACCGCGAACTATCCTATATTGATATCGATACAAAAAAAGTTACCGTTATTGAAACATCTGATCGGTCAACTCAATTTAGTTACAACTGGTCGCCCGACAGTAAATGGATTACTTATACGCGTCCGCAAGCGGATATGACTGTGATAAGACTTTACAATTTAGACGACAAAAAATCATACGAAGTGACCGAAGGATGGTACGATTCATCCAGACCTTCGTTCAGCCGTGATGGAAAGTATTTACTCTTTACATCGGCACGCGATTTCAATCCTGTGTATAGTCAAACTGAGTGGAATCATGTATATGTAGATATGAGTCGTATCTATATGATAACTCTTGCAAAAGAGACACCTTCGCCTTTTGCTCCCGAAAATGATGTTGTGAAAATAGGCGATGAAGAGAAGAAAGATACAACTAACGATAATAAAGACAAAGTTGTTGCTGTGAAAATCGATCTCGATGGAATTCAGGATCGCGTGTTGGCACTTCCGGTTTCTCCCGGCAATTACTATGGAGTGACGGGTGTCAATAACAAAATCTATTACAATACAATGAGTTCATCCGATCGCGGAAGCAAAATGAAAGTATATGATCTCAAAGAAAAGAAGGAGACTGAACTGGGAGACAATATAAACTTTACACTATCGCCCAACGGCAAAAAGATGCTGGTGAGAATGGGTGGAAATTGGAAAGTAATGGACTTGCCAACCACTAAGATAGAGATCGAAAAACCCGTTGATCTTTCACAAATGAAAGTAAATGTCGATTTGAAAGCTGAGTGGCAACAAATGTATGACGAAGCGTGGCGACACATGCGTGATTTCTTTTATGATCCGGGAATGCACGGTGTTAATTGGGAGGATGTGTATGAGAAATACAAT
Organism: Dysgonamonadaceae bacterium; assembly: GCA_028696875.1. GTDB lineage: Bacteria > Bacteroidota > Bacteroidia > Bacteroidales > Dysgonomonadaceae > UBA2632. Next base: position 990 of record JAQVGF010000239.1, on the reverse strand, counting down.
CAGTTGGTGCCTTATATCGCTCACCGAAGTGATCTTGCATATATTACCGGAGAGATGATTGGCGAACTGAACGTGGGACATGCCTATTCTCAAAATGGAGAGAAGCCTGAACCGGAGCGTATCAAAACAGGACTTTTAGGCGCAAAAGTTAGTCGCGATAAATCGGGTTATTTCCGAATTGATCAGATTCTGAAAGGAGCGAATTGGAGCAAAAGTCTCGCATCCCCATTGAGAGCTGTTGGGGTGAATGTAAACGAAGGTGATTATATTATTTCTATCGATGGAATTCTAACCACAACAACGGACGATCTATTTACACTTCTTGTTGGCAAAGCAGACACTGAAGTAATGTTGGAAGTAAATGATAAAGCATCGAAAAGTGGCAGCCGAAAAGAATTGGTGAAAACCATTGCTGACGAATCGTCACTCTATTACAACAAGTGGATTCACGATAATATCGATAAAGTAACCAAACAGACAGACGGTAAAGTAGGATACTTACATATTCCCGATATGGGTGTGGAAGGTCTCAACGAGTTTGCGAAATATTATTATCCTCAATTGAGAAAAGAAGGATTAATTATTGACGTGCGAGGCAACGGTGGCGGAAATGTATCGCCCATGATTATCGAAAGATTGATGCGTCAGTTGACCTACTTGACGATGCATACCGGACAACAAGAAGGCGATCCCAATCCCGTAGGGATGCATGTGGGACCGAAAGTAACATTATTGGATAAATATTCGGCATCCGATGGCGATTTGTTCCCTTATCGATTCCAAGTAAACAAAATTGGAACAACTATTGGAACACGTTCGTGGGGCGGTGTTGTAGGTTATAGTGGCACAATCCCTCTGATTGACGGAGGTTCTATTGTGACTCCATCTTATGCTCCATTCGATAAGGATGGGAAAGGATTTATAGTTGAAGGAACAGGAGTTATACCCGATATTATTATCGAAAATGATCCCGCTGAGCAATACAAAGGT
>JAQVGF010000049.1 GCA_028696875.1 Dysgonamonadaceae bacterium | reverse complement strand
CACAACTTCTGCAGCATCGGGACCGGAGCAATAAACCAAATTCATTACTCCATCGGGCAATCCGGCTTCTTGCAACACTGTCATTATTAAATGAGCAGCATAAACTGCAGTTTTAGATGGTTTCCAAACAATTGTGTTGCCCATTAATGCAGGTGCTCCGCCTAAGTTTCCGGCAATTGCCGTAAAATTAAACGGGGATAAGGCAAAAATAAAACCTTCCAGTGGACGCCAAACCATTCGATTCCATACTCCGGAAGACGAATTGGGTTGCATAGCGTAGAGTTGATGCATGTTTCTGACATTGAATCGGTAGAAATCTACCAATTCGCACACGGCGTCAATTTCTGATTGGAAAACATTTTTAGATTGCCCTAACATTGTCACAGCATTGAATGTTTGTCGATAGGGACCAGCAATAAGATCGGCAGCTTTCAAGAAAATTGCTGCTCTGCTCTCCCAACTCATGTTTTCCCAAGCCGGTTTTGCTTTAAGTGCAGCATCTATCGCCATTTGAACATGCGTCTTGTCGCCTTGATGGTAATGTCCAAGCAAATGTTGATGATTATGTGGTGGGCGAATATCATGTAAATTATCGGTTCGTACCTCTTTTCCGCCAATTATCATTGGGAGGTCTAAACTTCCTTTTTTTAGTTCCGCCAATTTTAGTTTTAACTCCTTTTTTTCCGGTGATCCCGGAGCATAGCTCTTGATAGGTTCGTTCGTTATTTCCGGTAATTTAAAGATTCCTGTTGCCATGGTTTAGTTTTTTAATGATGTGAATAATTAATTTTTCAATGATAGCAAATTTACGAATATCTTTTCAGAAATAAGACAAATGTGGGGAACTTCTTTTTTTGTTGTATGTTTTTGTATGGCACAAGGAGTATGCATATTTCAACATAAAAAAAGGGTTTTATAAAAAATAAAACCCTCTTCTGATATAATATGACGAAACTTTAGGCGTTGCCTCTTAATTTATTTTCTAAGCTTTTTTTTTCTGCTTTTTCTTTTTTCTCTATGATATCTCTGCTATCCGCATCTTTCAGAAGTTTTATCATATCAATAATATTGGTTACAACAAGAATTAAACAAGCCAATGAAACAGCATAGTAGACAGAACCTCTAAAAAAGTACTCTAAAAGAATAATGATCATTAATACAATTCGCAACTCGGTAGGACCAAAAATACCAGAGTCGATTGAGTACTTGCCGGTAACTTTATATCGAAGCTGAGCCGTTATCATTTCCCATCCATATAAAACAATAAAAATAAGACCTAACCACTTCCATTGCGGAATAGCATAAATGAAAAAACCTAATCCTATAAGGGACAAACCTATCCAATCAACTGTTACATCAAGGCTAAAGCCGTACCATTTGCGTGGAATGTTTCGATAATATGCAAGACGTCCATCAAGTGAATCTCCGTACCAGTTAACTACAAATCCAATCAAACTTAACAGTAAAAAAATGTCACTAACGTACGCTGCTAAAACAAGAGATATAGCAACAAACAGGTTTCCAAAAAAACCAATGGCAGTGAGTCCGTCTGAAGTAAGCCATTTGGGAACTCGTTGGACAAGATATGCTATTGATTTTTGTTCTGAATCTCGGAGGATGTTTGTCCTCTCTCTATCCTGAGCTATTGTTCGGAGAATTACGGAGAAGTATTTTTTATTTTTCATAAAGTGGTTATTTTCACTGCTAAAACCTTGTTATTAAACCCTTAAAAGATACTCTATGTTGAGTAACGGATAGATTTAAGAAAGATATTACAAACGTGCTGTCTTACAAAATTCAAAGTTAATAAAATCTTTTAAATCTATTGCAAAATTGATTAAGTATAAAAGTATTAATCTAAGTTTTACTCCGAAATTTCATTTTTTCTCACAAAATCTTGGAGACGCAAAATTTTGTGTCTCTATAGTTGTTTCAAAAATCTTTTGTGTTGTTTTATACCTATCATCTCATCTTATCACTTTTAACTTTTAATTCTTAACTCTTAACTCTTAATTCAATATCTATTCCCACAACACATCTTCTTCAACTTTTTTCCCTAATAAGTTCTCTTTTTCGTAAAAGAATTCGCTTTCTCCAAATGCAGGCTTTAGTTGATCTAACCATGTAGCTTTTGGATCATGTTTTGCAAAAAATGGAATACCTACTAATTTAGGATTGCGGCATTGTAGGAACTTCAAAACAAAAACTTTCTCACCTTTCATTTCTGTAACACCCGTTATTATCACTTTGCCCGGGAAGGCGCTCATACTTGGACCTCTTACTGTTCGCGCAATACCACTCACGCTGGAATAGGCTTTGCGGAAAATATCCCAAGCTTTATCTAAAGGAACTTCAAAAAAAGCCTTTGATCCTGTGTCACGTGCAACAAACATATAATAAGGTATACACCCTAAATCAACCTGTTTTTTCCACATTTCTGCCCAGATATCGGGATGATTATTTATTTTCCTAAGCAAAGGTGATTGTGTACGTATTTGTGCTCCGGTATTTTGGATTCGCTCAATAGCCAGCTTCACCGCTTTTGTTGAAAGTTCTTTGGGATGATTAAAATGTGCCTGATAAGCCAAGTTCTTTCCTGCTTTATTAACTTTTTCAAAAAGTTCAATTAAGTTATCTGCATCTTTGTCTGTAAGAAAACGATAGGGCCAATATGATAGTGCTTTAGATCCTATTCTAATGGTGCGTATATGAGCGAATTCTTCTGTGAGCAGTGGCTCAATATAGCTGGAAAGTGCTTTGGCAGAAGCCGTTAAAGGGTCTCCTCCCGTGAAAAGCACATCAGTTACTTTTTTCTTTCGTTTTAGGTATTTGTGCAATAAGTCTGCCTCTTTCATTGCGAACTTCAAGTCGCTCATTCCTGAAAATTGGGGCCATCTGAAGCAGAAAGTACAATAGGCATGGCAGGTTTGTCCTTGACTTGGAAAGAATAAAACTGTTTCTCTATATTTATGCTGCATTCCATGTAATTTGTCGCCCGTCATAGTAGGAACATTCTGTTTTTGACCCGCAGGATTGGGATTTAGCTTCAATCTTATTTTATTGATTTTTTCTTTATAAACGTCATCCCTTGTATCCATATCCAGCATTTTTAACACTTGATTGTAGTGTGAAGGCGAAAGCATCTCTTTTCGAGGGAAAGTTAATGTAAACATTGGATCGTCAGGAATGTTGTTCCAGTCAATCAGCTCATTCACAACGTAATTGTTAGCTTTAAAGGGAAGTACTCTTCCAACAACTTCAATGGCTTCGATCTCTTCAGGCGATAAGTTTTTTATTTGTGGTAATTCTTTATAGTTACGCAGGGTGTAGGCGCGATATCTGTTTTCTTGTGTCATATTATATTTTGTTTAATAAAGGTGAGATAAGATATTTGTGGAGAAACCATTTATCTGTTTACTATAACAAATGTAGCATTTTGTTTTAAAAATATCAAGTTTTTTGTTGTTGTAGTTTGTGAAAAATGAATATTCCGACGCAATAAATGTCCTTTTTCCATTGTTTTGATAAATTATCTTTCATTTTTGTAGGAAATAAGAATATTATATTTACTTTTGTAAGAACAAATGAAGAAAATATTCTCACATATTACTTTGGCAGTAGCAAAACGTGTTGTCCGACGACGAAGTTTATCAATTGCTTGATTTTTAAAACCACCCGGTTTATAAAATCCCTCACTGCGTATGCAGTTTCCTAATTAACATTAACATATCACCTTTTTATTATATATTGCAGTAAATGAACGTAACGATTCATGTGGCTGATAGTAGCCACTTACAACATGCTCAAGAAATATGCGACTTAGTATTTGTTTCCGCTCAAGCGAGAGGCACAGGAATAGCTAAGCGCAGCATCGAATACATTGAAGAAAAAATGAGAACAAGCAAATCCGTTATCGCTTTAGATGGCGACAAATTGGTCGGCTTTTCTTATATTGAAACATGGCAACACAAAAAGTTTGTTGCCAACTCAGGTTTAATTGTTCATCCCGATTATCGTGGAATGGGTTTTGCTAAGAAGATAAAAAACAGAATTTTTGAACTCTCAAAAACACTCTATCCAAATTCAAAGATTTTTAGTATAACAACCGGATTAGCTGTTATGAAGATGAATACTGAATTAGGATTTAAACCAGTTACTTTTTCAGAGTTGACTGACGATAAGGAGTTTTGGAAAGGTTGTCAAGGATGTAGAAACTTTGACATTTTGCAACGTAACGATTATAAAATGTGTCTGTGCACAGGTTTGCTGTACGATCCTAAGGATAAAAACTCATCCCAGCCAGTTGCGAAACCATTTGCAAATAAAATCGTAAAGCCGATTGTTAAGGGAAAGAGGTCACGTAAATCGTTCAGAAAAAAGAAATAAATATAAAATGCTGTCGGATGCCAGCAAATGAATTAAATTATATATAAAATGAAGCAGAAAGTAGTTTTAGCATTTAGTGGAGGACTTGATACGTCGTTTTGTGTGCCATATCTAATCAATGAGAAAAAATGGGAAGTGCACACTGTAATTGTTAATACTGGCGGTTTCTCTGATGGAGAATCTATTGAAATAGAAAAACGAGCCATTAGTTTAGGAGCCACCACCCACACTTGCATCAATGCAATTGATGATTATTACGAGAAAGGAATCAAATACCTTATTTTTGGAAATATTCTCAAAAATAACACCTATCCCTTATCGGTTAGTTCGGAACGATTTTTTCAAGCAATGGCTATTGTTGATCATGTCAATAAGGTGGGAGCCGACTATGTTGCTCACGGTAGCACCGGAGCAGGTAACGATCAAATTCGGTTTGACTTAGTGTTTGAAGTGTTGGCACCCAATGTGAAAATTGTGGCTCCGGTGAGAGAACTGGAACTGTCACGACAACAAGAAATTGATTATCTGAAAGAGCATGGATTCGATTTTTCTTGGGAAAAATCAAAATATTCTATCAACCAAGGTCTTTGGGGTACGAGCGTGGGCGGTGTAGAAACTTTAAAATCATCGGGCGTACTGCCCGAAGAGGCATATCCATCGCAAATAACCGATTTTGGAACAGAACGAATTACGATCGGTTTCGAAAAAGGTGAACCGGTTTCGCTCAATGATGAAACAATGAGTCCGGTTGAACTCATAGAAACACTTCATAAAAAAGCTTCCAAATTTGCTATTGGTCGTGATGTACATGTGGGTGACACCATTATAGGAACAAAAGGGCGCGTGGCGTTTGAAGCGCCTGCGCCTCTTATTTTAGTAAAGGCGCATCACCTGTTAGAAAAGCATATTTTGACAAAACATCAACTCTATTGGAAAGAACAATTAAGCAATTGGTACGGTCAGTTACTTCACGAAGCTCAATATCTGGAACCCGTAATGCGAAATATTGAAACTTTCTTAGACGACACTCAAAAGTTTGTGACCGGAAGCGTTGAAGTAGAGCTTCGTCCTTATCATTTTTCAATATTAGCCTGCAGTAGCGATTACGATTTAATGAATTCTGATTTTGGAGATTATGGTGAAAGTAACAAATCATTCTCAGGACGAGATGTGGTAGGATTTACCAAAGTTATTGCCAATCCTCTCAAGATATATTACTCTGTTCACAAAGAAAAATAAAAAACTTTTAAGCATGATTAAAGCAAGCGTTGCCGGAGGCACAGGTTATACTGCAGGAGAGTTGCTGCGTATTTTGATATACCATCCGCAAGTAGAAATTGAATCTGTTCTCAGTACTACTTCTGTGGGTGTTCCAGTTTCGTCTGTTCATCGCGATTTAATTGGCGAAACTGACTTGGTTTTTTCTGATTCTATCGGAAACCCCGATGTGCTATTTCTTTGTTTAGGACACGGAATATCAGAAAAGTTTCTTAAAACTAATGCGATTCCCAATTCATGTAAAATTATAGATTTGGGGAATGATTTTAGACTGAAGCCTAAGTTTCAGGATAGAACGTTTGTGTATGGTTTGTGTGAGCAAAACAGACAAGCGATTCAACAAGCCAACAATGTGGCCAATCCCGGATGTTTTGCCACTTCAATTCTGCTTGCCCTTTTGCCTTTGGCAAACATGAGAGAGTTGAAGAACGAAATCCACATTCACGCAATAACCGGATCTACTGGAGCCGGCAAACGTACTTCTGAAACGGCGCATTTTAGTTATCGTGATTCGAATCTGTCGGTTTATAAAGCGTTCAATCATCAACATTTAGACGAAATCAAACAAACATTGTCATTAGGGAGAAACCTAAATGTACCTGAAATTCAACTTGTCCCAATGCGCGGTGATTTTACACGTGGCATTTTTGCAAGTGTCTATACCAAATGGGATGGAAGTATGAGCGAGCAGGAGGTTTTGAGTTATTATAAAAACTATTACAAGAATTCACCTTTCGTATTTGTATCCAAGGAAGATATTAGTTTGAAAGAGGTTGTAAATACTAATAAAGGGTTGTTGCACATCTCTTTTCATAACGGATATATTCATATCACATCTATTATTGACAACCTTGTGAAAGGTGCATCGGGACAAGCTGTTCAGAACATGAATTTGATGTTCGGGTTTGCTGAAAATGAAGGTTTGCTGTTGAAAGGGAGTGCCTTTTAAATAGTTTTCTTATCAAAAACTCAACAGAAATAGCTTTATTACAGATTAAAGACGTTATAACAGAAAATATTTATTGAAAACAACATCAAAAATATAAATTAAAAAGTGATAAATAAGAATCAAAAAACCAAAGGCGGACTATTTGACGTCTATTCACTGTGGGAAATTGAGCCAATGAAAGCTAAAGGTTGTTGGGTGTGGGATGCAGATAACACCAAATACCTGGATTTATATGGTGGGCACGCCGTTATATCTATTGGACACACCCATCCTCATTATATTGCGAAGTTAAAAGAACAAATCGATAAAATTGTCTTTTATTCCAACTCTGTTCAAAATAGTTTGCAAATCGAATTGAGTGAAAAATTAGCTTCGCTATCCGGTTATCCGGATTATTCACTCTTTCTTTGTAATTCAGGGGCGGAAGCAAACGAAAATGCGTTGAAGCTTGCATCGTTTCATACCAGTAAAAAACGAATTCTTGCTTTTAACGATGCCTTTCATGGTCGCACTTCAGGTGCTGTTGCTGTAACTGACAATCCTTCCATACAATCACCTTTTAATACCGGTCACGAAGTAACATTTCTTCCAATAAATGATATTGCATCCGTTAAGGAGGCTTTGAAAACTGACGATGTTGCTGCAATTATAATTGAACCTATTCAAGGTGTTGCGGGAATTTTTTCTGCTGAAGCAGAATTTTTACAACAACTTGAAACTCTTTGCAACAATCACAACGTTCTGTTGATTGCAGATGAAGTCCAATCCGGATATGGACGAACCGGTAAATTTTTTGCGCATCACTATGCAAATATTAGACCCGATATTATTTCTATGGCTAAAGGCATGGGAAATGGTTTTCCCATTGGGGGAATACTTATTTCGCCAAAAATTGAAGCCAAAAAAGGGATGTTGGGAACAACATTTGGCGGAAATCATTTGGCGTGTGCCGCTGCAATTGCAGTTTTGGACGTAATTGAAGGAGAAAACTTATTGATTAATGCATTTGAAGTGGGCAATTATTTGAAAGATAAACTTTCAGATTGTTCCGGGGTTAAAGAGTTTAGAGGAGAAGGATTAATGATTGGAGTTGAACTGGAGTCCAAATACGCCGATTTGCGCAAGAAACTATTGTTCGAAGAACATATATTCACCGGTGGTGCTAAAAACAATGTGATGCGATTGTTGCCACCACTTTCTGTCTCGAAAACGGAGATAGATATTTTTATTGATGCATTTAAAAAACAGACACAACAATGAGAAACTTTATTTCCGTAAAAGATATTGGCAATTTAAATGATGCATTGCTGAAAGCAAAAGAGGTGAAAGAGAATCCATTTGCAAATCAAACATTAGGAAAAAACAAAACTGCCTTGCTTATTTTCTTCAACTCAAGTTTACGCACCCGATTGAGCACACAAAAAGCGGCAATGAATTTAGGAATGAATGTAATGGTTCTGGATGTGAATCAAGGCGCATGGAAATTAGAATCTGAAATCGGCGTTATAATGGACGGCGACAAGCCGGAGCATATGCTTGAGGCAATTCCTGTGATGGGAGCCTATTGCGATGTGATAGGAGTGCGCTCTTTTGCGCAGTTTGAGAGTAAATCGGACGATTATAACGAAGTTATTTTGAATCAATTTATTCGTTATTCGGGTAAACCGGTTTTTAGTATGGAGGCTGCTACTCGTCATCCTTTGCAAAGTTTTGCCGATCTCATTACTATTGAGCAATTCAAAAAGAAAGATAAACCAAAGGTTGTGTTAACTTGGGCACCACATCCGCGAGCATTGCCACAAGCAGTGCCGAATTCTTTTGCTGAATGGATGAATGCAACAGATTATGAGTTTGTGATAACTCATCCTGAAGGATACGAGTTAGACAATCAATTTGTTAGGGAGGCAACTGTTGAATACGATAAGGAAAAAGCATACAAAAATGCAGATTTTATTTATGCAAAAAACTGGTCAGCTTATATCGATCCCAATTATGGGAAAGTGTTAAGCACAGACAGAGATTGGACAGTTGATTCACGGAAAATGAAGTTGACTAACAATGCTTACTTTATGCACTGTCTGCCAGTTCGTCGGAACATGATAGTTTCGGATGAAGTTATCGATTCCAAACAATCTATTGTAATTCCACAAGCTGCTAACAGAGTTGTATCTGCACAAGTTGTGTTAAGTGAAATATTAAGAAATCTGTAGAATAAAGCAACATGCATAATTTAGATAGTCCGATTCAAAAAGAAGCGATCAGCATTGTTAAAATTGGTGGTGATGTTGTGGATAATCCCGTGTCATTGGAGTCTTTTCTTTCAGACTTCCAAAAATTAGAAGGAAAGAAAATATTGGTGCACGGTGGAGGAGTAATGGCATCGAAAATGGCTATCGATTTAGGTATAAAAACAACAATGATTCAAGGTCGTCGAGTAACTGATGCAGAGACTTTGAAATTGGTTACGATGGTTTATGCCGGCTGGATTAATAAACGTATTGTTGCGCTATTACAAAAAAACGGTTGCAACGCAATTGGGCTTTCGGGTGCAGATGCAAATATAATTCCGGCCAATAAACGTTCTCCTTATCCAATTGATTATGGTTATGTGGGCGATCCTTTGCCCGGCAAAGTAAATACCGGTTTTCTTTCTAATTTACTAAATAATGACATTGTTCCTGTTTTTTGTGCAATCACACATGATGAAAACGGATCGCTACTAAACACCAATGCCGATACCATTGCTTACACACTTTCAGTAGCACTTTCATCCCTGTTTAAAACAACGCTGCTTTATTGCTTCGAAAAGGAAGGTGTTCTTCGAGATGTTAACAATCCGAATAGTCTTATTTTGTCGATGACAAAATCTGAATATAAAGAATATTTAGATCAAAATATTATTGCCGGAGGCATGATTCCCAAACTTCATAACTCGTTCAATGCTATTGACGAAGGTGTGTCTGAAGTGTTGATTATGCATGCTGATAATCTATTGAACCAAAAAGGAACCCGATTAATTAGTGAAAATGGAGAATGAAAAGAGCAAACTTCTGAACGATGCAATCGTTTTACTGCGTAAATTAGTTTCGTTACAATCTTTTTCAGGTGAAGAAAATTTGCGTGCCGATTTTCTGATGCAATATTTTTCGGAGCTGAATATAAAAACGGAGCGTATCGGGAATAATATAATTGTTAAGCAAGCCAATTTTGATGCTGCGAAACCAACTTTTATGCTCAATTCGCACATCGATACAGTTCAGCCATCAAAAGGATATACGTTCGATCCATTCAATCCACCCATTTCCGATAAACAGATATACGGTCTTGGAAGCAACGATGCCGGCGCAAGTGTGGTAAGCTTGTTGCAAACCTTTCTTTATTTCTATCCTGAAACTTTGCCTTTTAATCTGCTATTGGTGCTTTCGGCTGAGGAAGAAAATTCCGGCGAAAATGGCATGCGTAGATTGGTAAAAGAACTTTCTTTTGACTTTGCTATTATTGGCGAACCCACCGGAATACGTGCTGCAATTGCCGAGCGCGGTTTACTCGTTATTGACGGTGAAGCAAAAGGCAAAAGTGGTCATGCCGCTCGCAACGAAGGCATAAATGCCATTAATATTGCCTTAGAGGATATCAAAACTTTGCAATCGATGAAATTCAATAAAATTTCGTCCACAATGGGTGAGGTTAAACTCACGGTTACACAAATAAATGCGGGAACGCAACACAATGTGGTGCCGGACAGTTGCACGTTCGTGGTAGATGTTCGTCCGACCGATTGTTACACTAATTCTGAAATTATGGAGAAGTTGCAATCGGTAACAAAAAGTAAATTAACTGCTCGTTCGCTCACAAATAAAAGTTCGACAACGCCCCAAAATCATCCACTAATGGAGTGTATCAATAAACTTGGAGTTGAAACCTATGTCTCTCCAACTACTTCCGATTGGATGCGTATCGATTGCCCTGCTATTAAGATGGGACCGGGCGAATCGGAGCGTTCTCATCAATCCGATGAATTCGTATTCATTGACGAATTACAACAAGGAATTGAAGGCTACATCCGATTTGTTGAAAATTTAGCCGTTATATATACAGGATTATAAAAAAACACGATAAAGTTTCTGAATCGAAAACGTTATCGGAAAAAATAAATAAAATACAATGTCAAAAATTTGGAACAAAGGCTTCGATGCCGATAAAGCTGTTTTAAACTTCACCGTTGGAAAAGATAGAGAATTAGATTTGCGATTGGCGAAACAGGATATCATTGGTTCGTTGGCACATATAAAAATGTTAGCGGAAATCGGATTGATGGAACGGGAAGAGGAAAAGATATTACGAACCGAACTTCAAAATATTTTGAAGGATGTGGAAAAAGCTAACTTCTCGCTGGACGACGATGCAGAGGATATTCATTCGCAGATTGAATCGATGTTGATAAAAAGACTTGGTGAGATTGGAAAGAAAATACACTCCGGCCGTTCGCGAAATGATCAGGTTTTGGTTGATCTCAAGCTCTACCTAAAAGATGAGATTTTAAATATAAAAGATGGCGTGGTTGCTCTTTTCAATTTGTTGCAACGTTTAAGTGAAAAACACAAAAATGTTTTGATGCCGGGCTACACACATGGACAAATTGCGATGCCTTCCTCATTTGGTTTGTGGTTTGGTGCTTATGCCGAAACGCTTATCGACGATATGCACACACTAATTGCTGCATGGAATGTTACCAATCAAAATCCATTGGGTTCTGCCGCAGGATATGGAAGCTCTTTCCCAATCGATCGGGAAATGACAACCCGTGAATTGAACTTTGCCACCATGAACTACAATGTTATTGCTGCGCAAATGGGAAGAGGCAAAACCGAACGTATCCTTGCTCAAGCCATGGCGAATATTGCTTTCACTTTGAACAAACTGGCAGATGACAATTGTATGTATCTTTCCGGAAACTATGGTTTCATCTCCTATCCACAAGAATTGACAACAGGTTCGAGCATTATGCCTCATAAAAAAAATCCGGACGTTTGGGAATTGATAAGAGCGCATAGCAATAGATTGCAAAGTTTGCCAAACGAATTGGCGCTTCTTACAACCAATATTCCACACGGATATCACCGCGATTATCAACTTCTGAAAGAAATACTTTTCCCTGCCATTGAAACATTGCATGAACTGTTGAGAATGACTTGTTTTATGCTTGAGCATATTGAGGTAAATACCGATATTTTGAACGATCCCAAATATGATTATCTGTTCACAGTTGAGGAGGTTAACAAACGTGTTTTGAATGGTGAAACTTTTCGCGATGCATACGTTCAGGTAGGAGAGGATGTGCAGAACAACAAATTTGTTCCCAATAAAGAAGTGAACCACACTCATCAGGGCAGTATTGGTAATTTATGCAACGCAGAAATAAAAGATAAAATGGAGAAAGTCTTAAGCAATTTTTCCTGAGGCGATAGGTTTCTCCTGTTGAACAAAAAAAGCCCACTGAATTAAATCAATGGGCTTTAGCCTTGCTTCATGAAAAATTATTTTCCTTTCTTAGGAGTATCACTCCTTTTATCAGCAGGCTTTTTATTTACCATACTTGTACTTTTCTTAGAGCCTTCGACAACTTTCTTTTTGTCTTTTGAAGCATCTTTTTTATTCATACTGTTCTTGTATTAAAATTCCAACCGTTAATTCGGTTAGCTATTCATAAAACATTTCATCAATTTTTTTGTTCTCGAAAGATGCAAAATAAAGTGATTATTTTTGTTCCTTTATTTTTCAGCTATCGAATAGGGAGATACGTTTAAAGCACATTGAAGCTTCAGCCCGCATTGTGCATAAAAAGAAGAATAAATATTATATGGACAGCGCTGTTTGGAACCACACTGTCCGATTTCGAGATTTATCTTTCGATAGATTTTTACAAATACAATGTTTAGAAAATGATCTGTCTGCAAACTTGTAAGGGCGGTGCCCGCGTGTCCGCCCGTGATGATAAAAAGCTCCATCGTAGAGGCAGACCTATGTGTCTGCCCCATGATTAATCGACTGAATAATATAAATTTAGGTTAGTAACATGTTGATAAATAAGGTGATAAAGTTGATTTGGTATCGCTGTCTCGCTCGCACGCATTTGCAACACTTCGACAAGCTCAGTGACCGCATTTCGGCGCAGCTCAATGCAGGTGCGTTTGCCCTGTGGAATAATGCTTTGCATTAAAATCTTT
>JAQVGF010000048.1 GCA_028696875.1 Dysgonamonadaceae bacterium | reverse complement strand
ACTTTCGCAATTATGTTTTTGTTTGGTTTTCTTAAACTCGCTTGTTTAATTTCTGTCTTGCCAAGGTTAGTTTTCATTCTAATCTTTTGGGGCAAGGTTATGCTCTACCAACTGAGCTACTTTCGCATTTAGAGCACAAAGATAGAATGAACTTTTGGTTTAACAAAATAATAAAATTAGAAATTAAGTTGCTCAACTATTTTTGTTAAGTACCTCTTATCGGTTTCATCAAAATGATTCAGGTGTTCACTATCAACATCCAATACCGCCACAACCTGGTTGTTATGAACGATAGGGATTACAATTTCTGATTGCGACAAAGAACTACAAGCAATATGTCCCGGAAATTGATTCACATCGGGAACAATAATTGTTTTGTTCTCTTTCCATGCAGTTCCACAAACACCTTTGCCATATGCAATTCGGGTGCAAGCAACGGGACCTTGAAAAGGACCTAACACCAATTGATTATTTTTTACAAGATAAAAACCCACCCAAAAGAAATTGAAATATTCTTTTAATGCTGCACTTACATTAGCCAAGTTGGCAATGATATCAGTTTCATCTTCAATCAATGAGCAAATCTGAGGATATAAAGAGCTGTATAATTCTTCTTTGCATACGTTGCCGGTTGGCATTTTTAATTCTTCTGCCATAATTTTGGTTCAATTACTTCTATTTAAGGGATTGTACCGAAATAACTTGACGCTCTACACTTGCTTTTTTGTCCTTTAACGAATAAAATAGCTTTCGTTTCAAACAGTCAACTTATTTCATTACAATCCCTAAGTACTTTATCAAAGTACATACAAAGATATAACAAAAAAAGGTGTCTGTGTCAGCCCTTCCCGAAAATTAATCCAAATCTATCTTTACCAAAAAAGTTCTCCAAAAAAAAATCACTCTGCGTTTCCACAGAATGATTTTTTTATTGTTTTGTGCAAAAAAAATTATTTACCTTCTTTTGCTTCTTGAATCATTTTGGCATTTGGAAGAATATAAACTTCTACTCTTCTGTTTTGACTTCTTCCCGCTACAGATGTATTATCTGCTATGGGTTGTGAAGAACCAAAACCTTGAGATTCTAATCTATTTCCAGAAATACCTCTCGACAGCAAATAGTTGTAAACTGATTCTGCTCTGCGTTGAGAAAGTGGATTGTTAATTGCATCGCTACCGGTACTATCTGTGTGACCATAAATTTTTACGTCAGTATCAGGATTATTTTGCAAAGAAGTAGCAAATTTATCTAATGATGAACGTGAAGCTGCATTTAATGTGCTTGAATTTGTGGCAAATAAAATACCTGATTCAAAAGTAACTTTAATTGCCTCACCTGCGTTTACAGATTCAACCTGTGCACCTTCAATAGCTTCCAGTTCTGCTTTTTGTTTATCCATTTTGTTACCAATAATTGCTCCGGCTGTACCTCCAAGCACTGCGCCAATACCAGCACCCCAAGCAGCACCTTTACCACCACCAATAATAGCACCCACTCCAGCTCCTGCTGCCGCACCTGCACCTGTACCAATAGCTCCACCTTTAACGGTTTTGCTTGCTCCACAACTCGACAAAATTAAAAGACCACTCAATAAAAGAGTAGCTAATAATGATAAATGTTTCATAAGTTAATAATTTAAATTTATAATGTAATTCATTCCTCTTCTTCTAAATCATCATCTAACGAATCATAATATGATAATTCTCCTTCTATTACTGCTTCAACTTGTTCTTCCGTGAATGCTTTGATATTATCCTTTTTCGCATTTTCAAGTACATAGATAATTAACTCTTCCTCGTCAATTTCTACGTTGTCATCAGCATCGTCATTCAGATATCCCTTATCCTCATAGTACTCATAAATAAGATCAACGAGATAATTGATTTCATCATCTGTCAATTGCCCTTTCAATTTATCAGGCATATTACTTTGAATAAACTCAACGGAATCTTCTTCGTCGTATTCGAAAGTGTTATCTTTTTCACTCATAATAAATTCTGTTTAATTAAGATGTAAACTTAACGGTATCTGGAGTTAAAACAATCTCTAAAAAGATAAGTTCATTTATAAAAATGTTTGTTTTAATTCTTTTTACGTTAAATCAAAATTTAACATCATTACTTATCACTATTGATTTGACTGAATACGCTTTAACTCATTAACTCATTGTAAATTTAAAAAACCGAAAATGCATGCATACAATTCCGGTTTTCTATTTTTTGTCTTTGTTTTTTTCTTATCACAGACTCAGGAAGCAATCGTTTTCCGACTGAACACTATTTAAGTCTATGGAATAAAAGAGCAAATGGTAAAGCATTACGCCCTCAACTTACCTCATATACCTCCCACATACCACACATTTGCTCTCTACCTTCTTCTTTTAGCATTCTCTTTAGCACGTTGACGTGCTTGTTGTTCCTGCATTTTTTGAGCTTGCTCTAATCGAGCCATAAATCCTGATTTCTTTTTAGGTTTACGTTTGTTAGCTTCTAATTGCACCAACAGTTTTTCCTCGTTTACTACTTTACGGAACGAGATTGTAAGCAGAATGGTTATCAATGTTGAAACAAAATAATAGTAGCTCAATCCTGACGGATATGAATTAAAGAAAAATAGCATCATGAATGACATCATATAAGGCATATATTTCATACCTGCCATTTGTGACCCGCCACTTGTGGCATCCATATTAAATTTTGCATAGATGATGTTGGTGACCGTCATCAATAAACAAAAGAGACTTAAATGATTACCCAAGTACTTTGAAATGAGGGGAATGTTACCACTCCATGTGATTATTGCATCGTAAGTGGATAAATCATCTGCCCAGAGGAAGCTTTGCTGGCGCAATTCAATAGCGGATGGAAAAAACCAAAACAGCGCTATTAAAATAGGAGATTGCAACAACATGGGCAAACATCCACTCATTGGGCTTGCACCGGCTTTGTTGTAAAGCTCCATTGTAGCTTTTTGGCGCTCAACAGCCTTATCCTGTCCAGGATATTTTTTTTCAATTTCTTGTACTTGAGGTTTTAAAACCCTCATCTTGGCAGATGATTTGTAAGACTTGAAAGTGAGTGGCGATATAATTAGTTTCACTAACAATGTTAGTAAGAAGATAATTAATCCCATACCCCAACCCATTGATAAGAAGAAATTGAAAATTGGAATAACAAAAAACTTATTAATCCAGCTCAACCAATTCCATCCTAAGTTTACCATTTGTTCCAAATGAAGCTGTTGACTTTTCTCAACATTTTCATTCAACTTCTTCATCGAAGTATAGTGAACCGGACCCAAATAATAACGAAAACCTGCGAAAAGTTGCCCTGCTTCATTGGTTGAGACAGGAGCCCATATTTCTGCGCCATAATTTTTTAAGTAATTATCTTCATTTGTACTTTTTATGGACAAAATGGTATTACTAAACGGTTTATCGGCAATAAAAGTAGTTGTGAAAAATTGATCTTTATAGGCAAACCAATGAACAGGTTCGCTATACTCTTCCGTTTTATCTTTAGTTACAGACATTTTCTTAACATCCATTCCGGCATACTTGTAGTAAATGGTTGCATATCTGTTCTCAAAATTCTTGCCTTTTTCTTGCTGACGCAATTTCTGATCCCATCTGATGCGGAAGTTTTGGAGGCTTTCGGCATGTAAATCATTAGCCATACCGTTAACGCGGATGTCGAAATTAATGAGATAACCAGATTGTGGAAGCGTATATACAAAATCAATGTATTGATAATCGGTATACCCTAATCGCATGGTCAATTTTTTTCCATTGTCCGATAAAATAGGTTTAAATGTTTCTGATTCGGTGTTTAATCGAACACTCCGTTTGTTGAAGAGCTCTAAATTGAAACGTGCTTCATCCGCTTTAAAAAGAAACAATGTGTCTTTATCGTATCGTTTAAAATCTTTTAATTCGGCAGAATAGATCCATCCACCTTGGGTAGATACTTTCAAGCGAATGTCGTCGTTTTCGATGGTTACAAATTCTTCAGGAGCTCTGCTACTTGTAGTTGGCACTAATGCTGTGGTAGTATCGGAATCCTGTGTGCTTTGTTCAGCAACTTCGGTTTTTGTTGTATCTTGAGTAATAGAAGATTGTTCTCCAAAAAAACTGTCCAAAGACTTTAACGTGTCTTCTTTTAGTACTGCTGTTGATACTGTTTCTTCTGCTTGCAATTTGGCTCGTTCAGACTCCAGTTGTTGTATAGAATCTTGTATTCTTCGCTGTGCAATCTGCTCGGCATCAGGTCGCTGCGAAATCATGAATACAATCATGATAGCCGCTATTAGAAGAAATCCAATAATAGTATTTTTATCCATTTCTGTTTTTTAGTACTTTGAACACCCTAATTATAAAATAATAAAGGCGTTTTGCTATTCTTACTTATTTTTTATTGTTGTTTTTAATTATTGCTGACATAAAGCTCATAAACAAAGGATTGGGAGAAATAACCGTGCTGTTGAACTCGGGGTGAAACTGTGTCCCAACAAACCATTTAAGCTCTGGTACTTCGATAATTTCGACCAAATCAGAATCCGGGTTAACACCAGTACATATCATTCCTTTCGCTTCCAATTGATCTTTGTATTGATTATTAAACTCATATCGATGACGATGTCGCTCCTGAATAAGTTCTTTGCCATATGCTTTATAGGCAATTGAATCTTTCTTTAAAAGACAATCGTATGCTCCCAATCGCATTGAAGCACCCATATTGGTAATATGCTTCTGTTCATCCATAATATCGATTACTTTATAGGGAGTTTTAGGATTCATCTCTGTAGAGTTTGCATCCAGCAAACCTAACACATTGCGCGCATATTCTACCACCATGCATTGCATGCCAAGACAAATACCAAAAGTAGGAATATCATTGGTGCGAGCATAAGTTATTGTTATAAATTTGCCTTCAATTCCACGCTGTCCAAATCCCGGAGCTACAACGATCCCATCGGCATCAGCCAGTAACTCGGCTACGTTTTCTTCTGTTATTGTTTCAGATTGAATCGCTTCAAATTCCAGTTCTCTATCGTGATAGATTGCCGCTTGTGATAATGATTCATTTATTGATTTATAAGCATCAGGTAATTCGGCATATTTACCAACTAACTTTATGGTTACTTTTTTGGTTGCATTGCGTCTTTTTTCCAAAAATTGTATCCACGGTTTCAAATGAGGCTTGTTGCCAATGGGCATATTCATTTTTCGCAACACCACTTCGTCCATCGACTGTGCTTGCATTACGAGAGGAACTTCATAAATGGTTGGTACATCAATGGATTGTAAAACTGCATCTTGCTCAACATTGCAAAAAAGAGCTACTTTACTTAGAATTTCTTCGTTCAACTCTTTTTCAGTACGCAACACAATCATATCGGGTTGAATTCCTTGAGACTGTAGTTCCTTAACGGAGTGTTGCGTAGGTTTCGTTTTTAATTCGCCTGCAGCCGCGATATAAGGAACAAACGTGAGATGAATTACCAAACTTTTATTTCCCATTTCCCAGCGAAGCTGACGAACACTTTCTAAAAATGGCAACGACTCAATATCGCCCACTGTTCCGCCAATTTCGGTAATTACAAAATCGAACTTATTCTTGACGCCCAATTGTTTAATATTACGCTTTATCTCATCTGTAATATGAGGAACCACTTGAACTGTTTTGCCCAAATAGTCGCCTTTGCGCTCTTTACTTATTACACTTTGGTATATTCTGCCCGTTGTGATGTTGTTTTCTTTAGTGGTTTGAATATTTAGAAACCGCTCGTAATGACCAAGATCTAAATCTGCTTCGTGCCCATCTACAGTAACATAGCACTCTCCGTGTTCGTATGGATTAAGTGTTCCCGGATCGACATTGATGTAAGGATCAAATTTTTGAATGGTCACCGTGTAACCTCTTGCTTGCAATAGTTTACCCAAAGAAGCGGCAATTATTCCTTTACCCAGAGAAGAAACAACACCACCAGTTACGAAAATGTATTTTGTATCAGTCACAATAACGTAATTTAGAAGATTTTTTTAAAGTTGCAAATGTACAAAAAAAAAAGGAACCCTCTCATTTTTAAATGAGATTAGAAATTGCAACCACTTATAACCATTAAAAAACAGAATGATCTTTATATATCAAGAAACGGCTTAATTTAATTTGAGGGGATCCTGCGCACTTGCATCTTCATGAATTTCATCTTGTTGCATATCTATTAATGCCATGTTCTCACATTTCATTATTTTTGCCGGAAAGTTCTGAACTATTGAATAATTGTGAGTTGACATTATTACGGCTGCTTCTTTTTTAGAAATTGAGTGTAACAAGGCAACAATTTGATTCCCTGTTTCAGGATCGAGGTTCCCCGTTGGTTCATCGGCCAGAATTAAAGAAGGCGAGTTTAAAAGAGCACGTGCAATCACAACTCGCTGCTGCTCTCCCCCCGAAAGTTCGTGTGGCATTTTATATGCTTTATTTTGCATATTTACTTGTACCAACACTTCGTTTATTCTATCTTTTATAGTTTTTTTGTTTTCCCAACCCGTTGCACGTAATACAAACTCCAAGTTTTTTTCAACCGATCTGTCAATGAGCAGTTGAAAATCCTGAAATACAATTCCAATTTTTCTTCGTAAAAAAGGAACATTTTTTCTTTTCAAAGTCGCTAAATTAAAATCGAAAACATGTGCTTCTCCCTCTTCAATAGGAAGTTCGGCATACATACTTTTCAAAAGTGTACTCTTACCCGATCCTACTCTACCGATGACGTATAAAAAATCGTTGCGTCTTAATTCTAAGTTTACATCTCTTAATATGGTGTTTTCCTCTATATTTAAAGATACATCTCTGTATTTTACAAGTAATTGTTCTTCCATTCTTTTATTTTAGTGTCTGCATACTTTTCTAAGTCTCAGCTGTTATATTAGCTGTTAGCAATTGTTCCTTGTTTCGAATACCGATTTCCGAATACCGACTTCTGATTTACTATTTAATAAATTGAATCGTAAGCGGATACTTCCAATATTCTCCATTACTTGCTTTAATAGTAGCAATTATTACCGCCACAGCGTAAATTGCAAATAAAACAATCAGTAAAGGAATTCCAATAATAATAACAAACAGTGCAACAGAATAGATAGCATAACTAATAGTGAAATTTAAAATATTCTTGCCATGTCTGTCAACTTCCGCATTGGTGTCTTTGTTAGTTGTCCACATAAGAATGGGAATAATAATACCCACAAATGGAATTAGCCAACTTGCAAATTGAGACAAATGCATAAGCATAAGATAGGTTTTTTCGGTCATACCAAAAAGAGGCTTTTTGCCTATCCGGTTATAATCGTCATTTTCTTCGGCAAGTATTTTTGCCTTTTCACGTTGAAATTCTTCCTCTGTTATACTTCCTTTTGCTCTTAACTCGTCTAAGATTTTTAAATTTTCGTATTTCATAGCTTCTTCAATTTAAATGTTTTGGGTTGATAGGAGTGAGAGGTAAAGCGTAAAGGAGTGAGGGATTGATTCAGGGTTCCCTAATATCGATTTCCGACTTCCGAGTTCCGATTCTTGTCATTTCTCATTTCTCATACCGCATACCTAAGACCTAAAACTCACATTACTAACATCTTACCACTTACAACTTACAACTTACAACTTACTACTCTAACAACTTATCAATTAGCTCCACCATTTCCTTAAACTCCTCTTCGTCATAAAGACGTGTCAGCATAACAATTCTGCCATCTTTACCAATGATAACATTACGCGTGATGCCTGCTTCTTTTTTTGCATACAATGTAAAAATTCCCGCATCCGGGTCTAAACCAATTGGATACGTAACACCAGTCTTATTTATGAGTTCTTCAATCTTCTCTGCCGGTTCTTCTCTATCAATTCCGTAAAGTACAAAATTGGGATTGTTGTGATGTTTTTCCCAAATATCTTTTTCGATGTGAGGCATTTCTTTGCGACAAACGCCACACCAGCTTGCCGTAAATTGCAACATCACCACTTTGCCGCGTAACGACGAAAGAATTACGCTTTTTCCATCCGGAAAACTCATCTCAAAATCGGGCGCAATATCGCCAACTTTAACAATATAACCTCTATCATCTGTAACTTGAAACGTTGCATCTTCAACATTTGCTGTCGAATTCTCTGACTTCTGATTAGAGTTTGATTTGGTGGAGGATGTGCACCCAAAAAGAAGTAGATATATTGAAAAAAAAGCTAAGAGTAAATATTTAATGTAATGCATAATGAGTTGGTTTTGTATATTACAAAGATAGTTTTTTTTATCGTTTCTTTTTCCTATTTATATAAATAAATGCGACCGTTGTAGCTGATAATGATCCAAGAGAATCTGCCACAAAATCCATCAATTCACCCGAACGTCCAAAAAAACGTTCTTGCACTATTTCGATAACTCCGCCATAAACTATCGGAATAATTAGTCCGAAAAATATCCATCTCAACTTATTGGGTCTTCCTTTGTGTAATCGGTAATAATCATAATAAATTGCAGCAGAAAGTACAAAAAACATCCCAAAATGGGCAATTTTATCGTATTGAAAAACTTTATCGGGGACAGGTAGTGAATCAACATTCACAATACATGTCACATAAAAAATCAAAAGTGCGACGATCCCGGGAATAACTGTATATCGGATATATGAACTCATTTTGGATATTTTCTGTGTTTAAAAACGGCATAAAGGTAGTGATTTTAAAAACATATAACTAAAACAGCCGTGCGTTTTCACAAAAAAGTAGTTCCTTTGTTAATAATTTAAGATGCATCCTATTATTATCTTGTTAGTAAACTATACTTATAATGAAAAAACTCTTCCTTATATTATTCTGTGCAATTATTGGCTTTCAAGGATATGCGCAAAATCCGGAACAAAAAAACGATGATCGTTATTTTACGATAAATAAAAATATCGATATCCTTACTACGATTTTAAAAGAAATTGATCTTTTTTACGTTGATAGTTTAGAAGTGGATAAAGTTGTAAATCAGACCATTCACTCAATGCTTATGCAATTGGATCCTTACACCAATTATATCACTGAAGAAGATATGAGCGACCTCCAATTTATGACCACCGGAGAATATGCCGGTATTGGCTCCATTATATCTTACAAAGATAGCAATGTAGTTATTAATGAACCGTACGAAGGATTACCTGCCGACAAAAGTGGCCTGAAAGCCGGCGATGTGATTCTTCAAATTGATAACCACGATGTAAGAAATTCAACTGTTCAAGAAGTAAGCGACCTACTTAAAGGAACACCTGGAACCACATTGGAAATAACTATTTCTCGCCCCGGCGAGAAACAAAATCGTAAAATAAAGGTGGTTCGCGAAAAAATAACCATCCATCCTATATCTTATTCTTCTATTGTTGATAACAATATTGGCTACATGCATTTTGGAACTTTCACAGAAAATGGTGCACAAGAAGTAAAAAACAGCGTTATCGATCTGAAAGAAAAAGGAGCTAAATCGCTTATTTTAGATTTACGCGGCAATGGTGGGGGCATTATGGAAGAGGCCGTACGTATTGTAAATATATTTATTCCAAAAGGAAAAGAGGTGGTTTCTACAAAAGGAAAGATTAGACAATGGGATCGCGTATTGCGAACAACGGAGCAGCCGGTAGATAGTATAATCCCTCTGG
The DNA here is from genome assembly GCA_028696875.1 of Dysgonamonadaceae bacterium. Taxonomy (GTDB): domain Bacteria; phylum Bacteroidota; class Bacteroidia; order Bacteroidales; family Dysgonomonadaceae; genus UBA2632. The sequence goes on along the minus strand of JAQVGF010000048.1, from coordinate 3,169 downwards.
TAGTATTAATAGATAATGGTTCGGCATCGGCATCGGAAATTGTGGCCGGAACATTGCAAGATTTGGACAGAGCTGTAATTGTTGGTGACAGATCTTTTGGTAAAGGCTTGGTGCAAACAGTTAGAGAACTTCCCTTTGGAGCAAGTTTAAAAGTTACAACCGCCAAGTATTATACGCCCAGTGGGCGAGGAATTCAAGCGTTAGATTACACGCATCGAAATCCTGATGGAAGTGTAGGGCGCATTCCCGATAGTTTAACTACTGTCTTCCATACTGCGAATGGAAGAGAAGTCCGCGATGGTGGAGGTATCACTCCCGATATTTCAGTTGAAGAGACAAAACCGGGAACTATTTCTTTCTACTTGTTAACCGAAAATATAATTTTCGATTATGCAACTCAATGGGTTCAAAATCATCCTACCATTCCGCCAGTAACTGAATTTAATTTTTCGGATGATGAGTATGAACAGTTCAAAGAATTTGTGAAAGAGTCCGATTTTGAATATGATAGAATTAGTGAAAAAACGCTGAGATCGTTAGAGGAGGTAATGGAGTTTGAAGGATATATGAAAACTGCTGAAGATGAATTCAAGGCACTTGAAGATAAATTGGTTCCGGATTTAGATCGCGACTTTGAAACATTCAAAGATGAAATTAAAAGTTTACTTTCGAGTGAAATTGTGAAACGTTATTACTACAAAAAAGGAGCTGTGCAAGAAAGTCTTAAAACGGATAAAACTTTTGACAAAGCAGTGAATGTTTTAAAAGATAAACAGCTTTATGATCAAACATTGAAACCCACACCCAAAAACATGCCTTCGGCAAAAGAGATCAAAGAAAAAATAAAGGATCAGTATTCGGATTCAGAATCATAAACATTCTTATCTATTTTCATTCCAATAGTAACTATCTGCGTAGATTCGCTTGCCAAATATGGCCGTGCCAACACGAATCATAGTAGATCCTTCTTCTATGGCAAATTCTAAATCGTGGCTCATGCCCATTGAAAGTTCTTTCATTTCCACATTTGGTAAATTAAGAAGTGCTATTTGTTGCTTAATATCTTTTAGCATTTTAAAACAAACGCGCACTTTTTGCTCTTCGGCACTAAACAAACCAATTGTCATTAATCCTTTGATATGAATTCGGGGAAACTCGGCAACTTGCTTTGTCAGTTCGATTGCTTTGTCGGGCGAAACGCCAAATTTGCTTGCTTCATTCGAGGTGTTAACTTGGATAAAAATGTTCATCTCTTTTTTCTCAAATTCCAATCTATTTTGCAGTTTTTCAGCTAAATCTAATCGATCGACCGATTGAATGCAAGAAACATCGTAACGCAAAACTTCTTTTATTTTGTTGGTTTGCAAATGACCAATAAAGTGTTTCTCATGCGGCAAAGATTGCAAGTCGATATACTTATTTTTTAAATCTTGTGCCCTGTTTTCACCTATGAGTGTTTCTCCTGCTTCAAGAGCAATTTTAATATTATCGGAAGAAACAGTTTTTGTTGCAAGCAACAATTTTACTTCATCCGGATTTCTATTTGCACGAAGGCATGCTTGATTCATTCGCTCGCGAATCTGTGATATATTTTTTATAATCTGGCTCATAATTGTATGTTTCTATTTTTTTTAAAGTCTCTATCAAGAGAAAACCAACACTTATAGGAAATCAAATTCAGAAGTGAACTCTATTTTATATCAGAACTATTGACTCAGATCACAATTAAATAAGCTAATAAGGTTAGTCCGGATTGAGGTAAACCTGATTACTAAGGTTTAACTCGCTCTTTAACATGCTTATCTGTGCATTTTGTACCTCAGCAATTCCAAAAAATCTTATTTACATTATTCATATTACAAATCTTGCTCCGCTCGCACCGATTTTGTAATCGGTTAACCCTGTGGAATAAAATCTGTGACTTCGGCAGACATAAGTTAAAACTCTGCAGTTAGCGCAGATCTCCGACCTGTGCCTTTGTCTATTTAATTATAGGCACAAGTCGGGAGACTTGCGCCAGCGAAGTTTTTCTTGTGATGTTTACCACAAATATACCTAATTGACGTTTCAATTACCTTTAAAAAAACTAAATGTTTGGATTTTCTATCAATACAAAATTAGTGCCATTTGTTGCATAGCTTAGTTTTGTGTAAATTTACACACTGAAAACAACAAATAATAAGACAAAACTACTATGATAACTGCAGACCAACTAAAAGATGTGTTGGAGCGCGAGCAAGCGCTGAGGGGGTACCTTTGACATCGATGCTAAAACTATACAATTAGAAGAAGAGGAATTAAGAACGCAAGCACCCGATTTCTGGGCAGATTCCACTGCTGCCGAGAAAAAAATGATTGAGGTCAGAAATCTTAAGTCTTGGATTAAAGATTACAACGACGTTAAAACAATAGCAGATGAACTGGAACTTGCGTTCGATTTTGTGAAAGATGAAATTGTAACCGAAGAAGAAGTTGACAAATTGTATGCCCAAGCTTTGCAAAAGATAGAAGCATTGGAGCTAAAAAACATGCTTCGCAAGGAAGAAGATAAGCTGGGTGCCGTATTGAAAGTGAATGCCGGAGCGGGTGGCACCGAAAGTCAGGATTGGGCAGCAATGCTCGTGAGGATGTATCAAAGATGGTGTGAAAGCAAAGGTTATAAAACAACTGTTACCAATTGGATTGACGGAGACGAAGCCGGTGTAAAAACCGTAACCATGCAGGTTGAGGGCGATTTGGCATATGGTTATTTAAAAAGCGAAAACGGCGTTCACCGTTTGGTGCGTGTATCTCCGTTTAATGCTCAGGGAAAACGTATGACTTCGTTCTCATCTGTATTTGTGGTTCCACTTGTAGACGACTCCATTGAAATAAATGTGGACACAGCAAGCATCACCTGGGATACCTTTCGCTCTTCGGGTGCAGGCGGTCAGCACGTAAACAAAGTGGAGTCCGGAGTACGTTTACACTATACACATAAGGATGAAGATACGGGTGAGGAACGAGAAATCGCAATTGAAAATACAGAAGGTCGCTCGCAACAGATCAACAGAGAAAACGCTATACGATTATTAAAATCGGAACTCTATGAAATTGAACTGGAGAAACGTCGTGCAGCGCAAGCTGTAATTGAATCGGGGAAGAAAAAGATTGAATGGGGATCGCAAAT
>JAQVGF010000238.1 GCA_028696875.1 Dysgonamonadaceae bacterium | reverse complement strand
CACTCGCATGCTGGAATAGGCGATTTCTTTGTTTTCGTAAGAAAACAGATTGTTTGGGTTTTTAGTGAGAACACTTCCGTCCGGTTGAAGAATACGTGCATAGATGATGCGTTCTCCGGGTTCGGCGGTTATGTTTCGTGAAATGGTGAACGAAATGATAAACTGCTCACTTCGACTCAATCTTTTTTGTGTTTTTCCTCTGGAATTTACGGCTTTAATGGAGACGTTAGTCGCAACCAGCTTTGCTGCCAATGAAACCTTCTCAGTCAGTTGTTTTTTTTCTTGAGAAACCACATTTAGTGAACGTGATGTTTCTTTGTATTGTTTGGTTATTTGTACGTTTTCGGCTTTTAACTCTTCGTTCAATCTATTTAGAGAATCTATTTGTTGAATATAAGATTTCAATATTTTTCGAAGTGTACTCAACTCATCTTTTAATCTGCGAATTTCTGCTTGATCGGTTGCTTTGGTAAGGCGCAGCTCTTCCATCAAGCGTTGCACTTTCGCCTGTTCATTTTCCAATTTATAAAGCAGAGAATCGTTTTGAACACTAAACTTAAATCCTTCGTACTGCATGGAAATGCTTTCGTATTCATCTTCCAGCTCTTGCTTATCAATAGTATATTGTTCCTGCATTTCGGTTATCTGTTTGTCTTTGGTGAAAACAAAATAAGCCGTAATACCAAGAGCCAATGCCATCACCACAATAATGGCAATAAGTTGAGCTGTACGATCTTTATAGTCTAATTTCATTGAATTTATAAAATTGATAACAAAAGTAGTTGTTTTTACATTTAAATCAAAATCGAGTATCTCGTTTCAAACTGGATGATAGAAAACTACTGATTTTTTAGTCTTTGATAAGAAGAGTGCAAATACTTGTAAACTCAAATCTATCCGATTAAAATATAGAGAGTTTTGTGTGAGTTGTAAATTCCTCCAAAAAGAGCATTCCTTTGTATGAGTTACCTTTCGGGTTTAATCGTGGACTCCAAACGGTAATGCAATATTTCTCTGGATGAACAGCCACTATTCCGCCACCAATACCACTTTTGCCGGGCAACCCTACCTTGAAAGTAAACTGCCCTGCCTCATCATAAAACCCACAGGTCTGCATAAGCGCATTCGCGCGTTTGGTTCGGCTGGGCGATAAGATCCGATTGTTGGAGTAAGGAACAACGCCATTGTTTGCCAAAAACAAAAAGCTTTTCGATAGTTCTTCACAACTCATCTCAATGGAACAAATATGGAAGTACAAATCCATTACTTCATCAATGTCATTGAGAATATTTCCAAACGATTTCATAAAGTTTACCAAGGCAAAATTCCTAAATCCATTCATCCTTTCAGATTCTGCAACACGTTTATTAAAATTAATGGAGTCAACTCCAGAGAGTTCGCGAACAAACGTAAGCATATCTTCTTTTGGTGAATCAAGTTCGCTCACCAATATATCACAAATAACTATAGCTCCCGCATTAATAAATGGATTTCTTGGAATTCCTAAGTCATTCTCCAACTGAACCAAAGAGTTAAATGCTGTTCCACTTGGCTCAACACCCACTCGGTGCCAAAGATCGCTCTTGATACGCGAATAAGCCAGCACGTATGAAAAAACTTTCGCGATACTTTGAATGGAAAACCGAACATTGGAATCGCCGTAGGCGTATTTTTCTCCATGAATGGTTGTTAATTGAACGCCAAAACTATTAGGATCAACTTTAGAGAGTTCCGGAATGTAATTTGATACTTGTCCGGTATCTTCAATCTTCGCTAAGTCAACATATATTTCCTTGAATATTTTTTCGTAATCCATAGATATTTAAGGTTAAACTAAATTATTGATATTGAATATAAATTGGTCGTGGTTTCAGATTCATCACTTCTTGCGGTGTTAGTAATCGATGAGGCGGGCGTTTCAAATCGTTTTTGTAAAAGAGTTTAAAGCCGGTAAACTGAACGGGTTCTTTTCTAATATAACGTTCGTAGGTGCTATATTTTAATTGTGGAGCGCCCCACCCGTCCATGTCCATCACAATCTGAACTTCGGGACGAAGTTTTATATTTTTATAATTGGTAACCATTCCTTGTGTAAAACGATGTACCACAAGAATTTTGGGTGGCAAGTTGTGATCTCGCGCCAATTTAGCTAAATACTCTGTGACAATGTTGATATCTTCGGCATCATACGTGCCTATCCTCTTTCCCGGTATACTGCCATCTTTCATCGAAAATTCAGGATCGATCCCTAAATGAACATGTGGCATTTTGAGATATTTCTCCAACACAGTAATTTCATCCTTCACCGTGCTGTGTCCAACCTGAATGTCTAAAAAAAGTAGTGCATCTTCCATCTTTGCAATGGCTAAAGCCGAATCAATCTGATGATTGGGCATGCGCATATTGTACGTATTATCTTTCATCGGGGTTGATTGTGCAGTGGCAACAATATAGTGAATGGCAGGAATAACCGGAGTTTCGGGTTCTGCTTCCTGCCAAGCTGCCACTTCTTCTTTCAGCATTTTCCACATCTCTTTGGGCGGATATTCGCCCAATGCACCCATATTTTTTGAATACAAGTTGCCATAAAAAGCCACAATCCTTTTAAATGGTAAAATGGCACCTTTCAGTGGATAATGATCAACTTTTACAGGCCAAAGTCCGGTGGTGTCTCCATTTACCATGTGAGTCATCATTCTATCGTACTCCTCCGCATCAACAAATTCAGCTTTCTTTGAAACTTCGCTTTTAGCAATGTCTTTGCTGTCAGCAATATTTACCGTTAAAGAGTCGGATGCCTCACTTTTCTTGTCCGATTTATTTTCTGAGTGCATGGTGCATGTTGCAAAGAGGAAAAGCAAAAAAAACAGAGAAATTATTTTTATAATGTCTTGCATAAAGGTGAATTGAGTTTGTTGTTTTTCAGTTTCTGCAAATATAGTTTAATATGATGATATATGTGGTGGATTGAGAGATGAAATGCAGAAAT
>JAQVGF010000237.1 GCA_028696875.1 Dysgonamonadaceae bacterium | reverse complement strand
TTGCGAAAAATCTGTAGATTAACTAATTGTGAATAAGGTTTGGTGTATCCTTGCTTGTGATACATAATTCCATGAATGAAAACATCTAATTCCTCGGGCGACATGGCAAAGTAAATCACAAATGAAAAAACCGATAAAGTTAACGAGGGCAGTAAAATCCAACTCCAACGCAAGTCAATCTTTACATCGCGTGTAAGAAGCCGGACATAATAGTAATAAAGCGGGTATGCTGAAAGTGAAGTGAAAACCCAAATATTATCCATAAAAGCGAACAAGCTGTATTCCCGGTTAAAGAAAGCTGCATGCACGAAATAATTAATTGCAGTTAAAGAGAAGAAAAAAGCAAGATAATTTTTCGACAAATTCCGGTTACTATCTAACAAGAGCAGCATAACCCAAAACAGGGATACAAACATGGGCATTACCGATAGGATCCGATGAAGTAACATATTAGATGCTGTTTTTACAGCAAAAATAAGCATTTTTACGCATTAAGAAAAACTTTTTTTATGATTTGGGAAAGATATTTTACGTTTCAGTAAAGATATGTAAATATCTATTTATAAATTTACAATCGAAAGCAGATAAAATTGTTAGTTAAGAGTTAATGTCTTGTCTCCTGAAATAGGTATACATTTATGATGTGGATTCAACGTAATAGAAAAAAGAGTATTGTGACAGGCACTATCATGTTGTTTGTCGTAAGTTTTATAGCAATCTGTATCTTATTTCTTTTCTCCGAAAAACTAAAATCGGCAGACAGGATGCGTGTTGAGCTGATAGAGAGGACAATAGGCGCATCAGGAGAGATAGAGCAGATAGGGCAAAGAGTTGCTCTTGCAAACTTTTACGATAGAAAAATTAATACATTATCCTATAACGATTTGACTCCATATTTATACGGTATAGAATCAGGGACTCTGTTTTTCATCTCACACGGTAGAATTGTGTCAAACTTTATTCCCGGAATCTGGACACACACCGGGTTTTATTTGGGTACACGAAAACAACTGAAAGACAAATTTGGAGGATCATCCATAATATACAAGTTAGCTGAGAGCTTCTATCGAACAGGCGAAGAGCATCTAATCATTGACAGTTCATTGAGAAGAGGTTGTGCAGTACGAGACATAATAGAACTGGCTTCATTAGAGTCGAAATCATCTCTTCGTTCTATTTTGTTTTTCGAACCAAAAATAAGCCCTGCGCAATTGCAGTATGTATTGCAAAACTCGTTAGCCGAAATTGGGAAAAAGTACGATCTGTTTTTTTCCTTAGATGACAAATCAAAAATATATTGCACAGAGCTAATATATGATGCTTTCCAGACGTTAGGAATAATTATCAACCGGAGAACACCTATATTTTTTAGAAATATTTTATTGCCGAAAGATATGGTTGATGAGATTATTGAAGAACACATGAATGAATTTAATCTCAAGCTTTGGTTAGTAAAGTACGATAATAAAGTAGAAGTGCTCAACTGTACAGAAACCCTAACCTTGTTTACTGAAATTTTAGTAAAACAGGGGTGTTCAAGATAAATAATTAATTTAAAATTAAACAATTATGAAAATCAAATTTTTGGCATTTGCCGTAATTACAGCTATGTTTTTTGCATCATGCAAAGATGAAATTGATGAAATTGGTGGGAATACTGATTTGGAAACCAATAAAGTAGGCTTCACTTATGACCTAAAAGGCACCTTTGCCGGAGCGAATGTTGGCACAGGTTTTAAAGCGACTGTTACCGAAAGCACCGGGGATGCAGTAAAGATAAAATTGGAGGGTAAAGTTGTCGATAAATTTGCCTCAAATTTTCCTTCTCCTCATATTGGACAGAACGGGAATGTAAGTATTAGTGGTAAGTTTATTAATAGTTCCGACGGGGTGGCTTATGTTAATGCAAAGGGAGAGCAAAGCGTTTTGGTGAAATACAATGCAAAAGTTGGCGACAAATGGAGCTACACCACTGTTAGTGGGAAGAAAATTACGCGTGAAGTAAAATCAGTTTCTAAAGACAATGATTATTACTGGGGAGGGATGAATATTAAAGTTATTAAAATTGAACAAGGCTTACCCTATCCAGGCTTTAACAAGGCAGTATATTATGCAAACCACAAGTTTGGGCTGGTTGGCGTGGATATTACTTTGGAAGATGGAACAGTAGTTTACTCGGTTATATTATAAATTTTTCTAAATGCACTCTCTGTCAGGAATTAAAATATTGAATTGGTTACCATCGTGGTGCAGGTTTGTAGGCGGAGCTTTTATGCTTTTTGGGCTTTTTGCTACCTATTATTTTGTCTATTTGAGCGTGAAACCCGATTGGCTTCAGTTAAATGTATTTACGGTGTACTCCCAATATTTGGAAACGACAACATTTTCATTCATAAATAATAACCAAGGCGACGAGATGGCGATTTCTATCTATCTCGTCGGCTTTTTGATTTTCCTGTTTTCTTCTAACAAAAATCAATCTGAAACTAACACCTTGCTCAAAGTAAAAGCTTTGGTGAATACAGTAATTTTATCAATTTCTTTATTTGTCGTAGCTTACTTTTTCATTCATGGTATGGTGGTGTTATATTTGGTGGTGTTGTTTTCTTATTCATTCCCATTAATTTATGTGTTTATATTTTATTTACTGCGAATTGCAAAATTTTATAGTTTTGAAAAAGAGAGGAAAAAAGATTAAAACAATGTTAGAATAAAAGGGATGAGGGAATCATTGTTTTTTTTGCGCGAAAATTTTCATTGGTTGCATTATGTATTGGTTGAGTACAAGCTGCTCTACCTCGATCTATGGTCGATAGTACATTTATGGTCCGGGGGTTTATTGTTTGCTCTTTTATCCGCTTTGAATTGTAAGCATCGTTGGAAATGGTTATTTATAATTGTTGTAGGTTTTGAAATAGTTGAAGCCACGTTCTTTATTGGGGTTTTGAAATTATTTATGCCCGAAAAAATACCGGATGTTTTTATGGATATTA
>JAQVGF010000236.1 GCA_028696875.1 Dysgonamonadaceae bacterium | reverse complement strand
TAGATGCTTACAAACAAGTTGTAGATAGTGGAGTTGATGTGATAATTGATTGTACACCTCCTTTCTTCCGTTCGTCGCACTTTGAGTATGCAGTAGAAAAGAACAAACACTGTTTTTTGGAAAAACCCCTCTTTGTTGATGCAGTTGGATACCGCAAAGTAGTAGCTGCTGCTAAGCAAGCTCAGGCTAAGAGCCTTTGCGTTGTAACAGGAACACAACGTCACCATCAACGCAGCTATGTGGAGTCATTCAAGCAAATCATGGATGGAGCCATTGGTGAGATAACAGGAGGTGTGGTTTATTGGAATCAAAGTATGTTGTGGTATCGCGAACGTCAACCAGAATGGAACGATTTTGAATACATGGTGAAAGACTGGGTAAACTGGAGATGGCTATCGGGCGATCATATTATTGAACAACATGTTCACAACATCGATGTATTCACTTGGTTCAGCGGATTGAAACCTGTAAGTGCTGTAGGTTTTGGCTCACGTCACCGTCGTGTGACCGGCGATCAATACGATAACTTCAGCATCGATTTCACCATGGAAAATGGTATACACCTGCACAGCATGTGCCGACAAATTGATGGTTGCACTAATAATGTGAGCGAATTCATTCAAGGCACCAAAGGTTCGTGGTCAACAGCCAACGGCGAGACGGTAATTAAAGACTTAGCAGGAAATGTGATGTGGCAATTTGACAAAGAAGATGAAAAAACTAACTTCAAACAAACTAACCCCTACACATTGGAACATGTAAATTTGGTGAATAGCATTAGAAAAAACAGACCAATCGAACAAGCTTCAGAAACTGCTATATCTAACATGGCAGCTCTGATGGGACGCGAGTCGGCTTACTCCGGATTGGAAACAAACTGGGAAACAATGACTTCATCCGCGTTAGATTATACTCCCGCCGATTTGAATATTGGCAAAATGGATATGAGTTCTTTTATAACTCCTGTTCCGGGAACGGGAAAAGATAAGTAAGGAATAATCCAATTATCCGTTTGTACGCTTTTGGATAATAGTGTGTGTGTTTATTATTTTTATAATAGCAACAGTCGATTTCGAATAACATGTAAGTGAAGTGATTGAAGTTATTGAGATAAAAAGAAGTGTATGTGACTCAATTATCACACATTTCTTAATGGATAGAGTAATTAATATAATGATATGGAATATAATATAAACAAACACGAATCAATATCACGACGAAAATTTATCCAGACTGCAACCTTATCAGCCGCAGGCTTAACAATCCTTCCTCGATTCATTCTTGGAGGTAAAGAATATGTTGCACCAAGCGATAAAATTAATATCGGTATCATTGGAGCCGGGGGCAGATCAATGGGTATCATCAAAGAACTATTCACTCTTGATGATGTACAGTTGATAGCTGTAGCTGATCCAGCTGAATATTGGAAAAATGATATTTTATATAGTGCAGATTCAGGTCGAAAGCCAGTAAAAGAATTCATAGAAAGGCACTATTCTCAAAAAATGCCCAATTATATGGTGAGAGAGTATGAGGATTTCCGTGAAATGCTTGAAAAAGAAAAATCTTTGGACGCAGTTGTATGTGCAAGTCCTGACAATACCCATGCTTATATATCTATCTTATCTATGCGTGAAGGGAAACATGTTTATTGCGAAAAACCGTTGACTCATAACATATGGGAGTCTCGCAAAATGCGTGATGTAGCCCGTGAAACAGGTGTGGCTACTCAAATGGGTAATCAATTGCACAGCTTTGATGGTCTTCGTAAGACAGTAGAGCTTCTACGCTCTGGTATAATAGGCAATGTAAAGGAAGCACACTCATGGGTGGGTGCAACGAGATGGATACCTGAATTAAATGGATTCCCAGAAGATTCTTCTCCTATACCCAATGGATTCAATTGGGATCTTTGGCTTGGTCCAACAATCCATCGACCTTACAATAAACTCTATTCTCCAGTAAAATGGAGGGATTTTTGGGTCTTTGGTTGTGGTGCTTTGGGTGATTTTGGATGTCACGATATGGATACTGCCACTTGGGCATTTAATCTCAAGGCGCCAGAAAGTGTCCAAGTCTTTGCTGCAGGTAACAAAGGAAATACTGACATTGCACCTTACGGGGAGATCGGTCATTACAAGTTTGCTGCCGAAGGAGAACAAAAGGCATTGGAACTGACATGGTATTCGGGTGGATTGCGTCCACAACTTCCAGATGGCTTACCCAAAGATATTACCTTAAGCGGTAGAGGAAGTATGTATATAGGTGATAAAGGCATAATTTTAAACAATGGCACCGTTGGAAATCCTCAGATTTACCCAGAAACTCTGCAAAACTCTGTTACTCCTACCTCTTCTACTATCCCTCTTTCTAAGGGGCATTGTCGTGAATGGGCAGATGCCATTAAAGGAGGACCGGCTGCTATGTCTAACTTTGACTATGGGGCAAGATTGACCGAAATAACTCTTCTTGGAGTTCTTTCATTACGATTAGGTGGACAGAAAGTTAATTGGGATTCCAAGAATATGAAAGCTATCGGCATACCGGAAGCTGATCAATTCATTAAGGAACCAGTTAGAAAAGGTTGGGAAATGATTTGAGTGTTTTTTATTAATTCACGAAAACAAAAGTTACAATTATGACACGATTATTTATTTTCTCATTAAGCCTCATTGCTTCACTAACCCTATTTAGTGATACTGTATTTGCAACTTCTTCCAAAATACCCGTAACAACGGAAAAACATTCAGATAAGGCTAAAGTCCAACTATTCAATGGCAAGAATCTTGATGGGTGGTACACTTTTATAAAAGATAAAGGACGAGATAATGATCCCAATAAAGTATTCACAGTACAGAATGGTCTGATTAGAATCTCGGGAGAAGAGTATGGATGTATTACTACCAATGATGAATACGAAAACTACAAGCTTGTTGTGGAGTTCAAGTGGGGAGATGCCACTTTTGCACCCAGGATAGAAAAAGCCAGAGACAGTGGCA
>JAQVGF010000235.1 GCA_028696875.1 Dysgonamonadaceae bacterium | reverse complement strand
TTATTTTTGTATGTTTTGTTTTCAGTCATCACCTCATGAAATTTCTTCATCTGATAATCCAGCATGTCTTGATTGCTCAATCCGGCTGTGGTGTCCAGAAGTTCGTTGATATGTAAATCAACTTCTAACACATTTTCTTTTTTATCTTTTTTTGCAATTTTCTGAATTCGTGGCCTGCGTGATGGTGCTTCTTTCTCTCTTATCGCTTGCTGAATATCATGGCTTGATATCAACATTTCGCGTTCCGGCAAATCCCTTCTGGTAATGTAATAAACCAATGCATCATCTTCGAAATAGTCGTTCTCTTTAAAGCTATGAAGCTTATAAAATTTAACCGTATCAATTCGCAATTCTACGGATACCGGATTTTTAAAGCCGAAACTTTTGTTGTGCTTAAACGCTACGTATTGCACACAAACTTGCTCTATCTCATTGATTTGAGCTTTGTCAAACTCTTCTAAAAAGAGTTTTGTGTTTGGTTCTATAAGTCCCGTATAACGAGTTTGCCATGCGTTGTTTTCGCGATTCATGTAGTTGATAAACAGGTAGTAATTGCTGTCGTTAACGAAAAAACACTCAAAATTGGTTGAGGACAATGCTTTTATATCGGTGGGCAGATAGATGAGACAAGTGGTTATTTTTTCACCTTCCAATGTTTCTTCGTGGATATCGTTGTCCGGTTCAGCAACTTGGGGTGCGTTTGATAATGTTTTAGCATCTAAATCTTCCTCTTTTACTTTTACGTTTTCAAGTTTTTCGTTTTCCGATGACTTCACCACCACGCATTGTGTAATAAGAATAGGGAAGTCGAAGCCGTGCTCATCTTCTACAATTACGATATTTTTATCTTGGAATCCTTTGACTATACCACCACCTACAGTATTCAAGAATCTAACGGTATCGCCAACATTTATTTTGTGCATCTTTGTTTCAATTGAAAGGAACAATTTCTTCTTTGAAAATTGTTTATCTGATTTTATTTTTGTCTTAGTTGCAAAGTTGATTAATTTTGTTGGATTTTCATCACGATTAAGAATAATTGATATCCACAGAAAGCTAAAAAAATGAAAAAAAATAGGATAAAATCCATCGCCATTTCCGATTATTATTATCCGCTTCCTGACAATCGAATTGCAAAATATCCGCTCATAGAGCGCGATCATTCTAAGCTTTTATGTTATTTTGATGGAACAATAAAGATACACAATTTTTTTGAACTTTCTGAACGAATACCTGATAACAGTCTCATGATTTTTAATAATACACGGGTGATTCATGCGCGACTTTTGTTTAAAAAAGTGACAGGAGCTGTTATCGAAATTTTTTGTTTGTCTCCGGATGATCCAAAGGATTATGCGCTCAGTTTTGAACAAACCAAAAGTACAATATGGAGATGTATGGTGGGAAATGCCAAAAAGTGGAAACAAGAGGAACTAACGTTGAAGATTGATGGAGAGAATGGGCAAGTAACATTGTTTGCCAAAAAAGTTTCATCGGAAAATGAAGATGAGAAAATTGAATTTAGTTGGGACAATCCCGGTTATACATTCTCTGAATTATTAGAGCATGCGGGTAATTTGCCCATTCCACCGTATCTTAATCGCCCGACAGAAGAAAACGATGAAAAAACCTATCAAACTATATACTCCCGAATTGAAGGTTCAGTGGCAGCACCAACCGCAGGTTTACATTTTACGGAAAATGTAATGAAATCGTTACAACAAAAAAATATTGACCTCTCTCAACTGACTTTGCATGTGGGAGCCGGTACATTTCGCCCGGTTAAAGCCGATAAAATAGGAATGCATGAAATGCATACGGAGATCATTTCGGTGAAACAGGAAACCATTGAGAAGTTGCTGCTCAATAATGGGAAGCTTGTTGTGGTAGGAACAACTTCGTTGCGAACCATTGAAAGTTTGTATTACTTGGGCGTGAAAATCCTGAAAAACAAAGAAATCTCCTTTGATAACCTTCTGGTGGAACAATGGGAACCGTATGATGCAGAGAACAATCTGTTTACCCCTACCGAATCGTTAACCGCATTATTGGAATACATGAAGGAACACAATTTGAACTCTCTGATAGCATCCACCAAAATTATGATTGCACCCGGTTATCAATTTAAATTTGTTGATGGTTTGCTTACCAATTTTCATCAACCTCAAAGTACTTTGTTGCTGTTAGTATCTGCTTTTGTTGGCAAAGATTGGCAAAAAATTTACGACTTTGCTTTGCGCAACAATTTCAGATTTTTGAGTTATGGGGATAGTTCGCTTTTGTGGAGAAACAGTAAATGAGTCTGTTTATCTATTTTTATAGGTTAAAAAACCTTCTATAATGTAGCTGTTAAACGGTTTTTTTGTATTATTGCATTGAAATCCTAACGCTTACAAATTATATGGGTAATATCATCGCAAAAACACTTCGAATTTTTGCTATAGTTGTTGTGTCAATCGTATTGATCAACATCCTGCTGTTCTTAGTATTGAGTGTGCCTGCTGTTCAAAGAAAGGCTACGGATTTTGCTTTGAGCAAACTTCAACCCATTGTAAAAACCGAAATGTCCATTGGAAGCATCCATTTGCAACTTCTCAACCAAATTAAACTTGGCGATGTATATGTGGAAGATCAAAAACAAGACACATTGCTTTTTGCTCGCAAAATAGATGTAAGATTTAATCCATTCGGATTATTAAAAAACAAGCTTCAATTTTATTCTGCTAATTTAGAAGATTTTACTGCCAACGTTTATCGCGAAAATCCAGATACTACTTTTAATTTTCAGTTTTTTATTGATGCCTTCGCAAGCGATAAGCCAAAACCCAAAGACCCTGATAAAAAACCTATGGAGATTCGTTTTGATAATGTGAGACTAAAAAACGGAATTGCTCATTACCACATTAATTCAGTAGATAAAACACCTAATATATTTAATGTTAATCATATCGATGTTTATAATCTAAATGCTATGATCAATGCGCCTTCCATCGATATGAA
>JAQVGF010000234.1 GCA_028696875.1 Dysgonamonadaceae bacterium | reverse complement strand
CCTACCATGTCTATGGGATATGCAGTAGCCTATCCGCTGGGTGTTGTGGGTGTTATATCATCCTTGATTCTGCTTCGATATATCTTTAAGATTAATTTGGATAAAGAGACTAAGGAGTTGGACAGTCAAGATGATTCCAAACTAACAGAAGCTCAAATGTTTTCATTAAAAATTAGCAATCCTGCTGTTTTTGGTAAAACGCTCTCGGCTATCAAAGCCCTTATTGAAAAGGAGTTTGTAATTTCTCGTGTAAAGCGTAGTGAAAAAGGAGAATTAGAAGTTGCTGACCCCAAAACCATTCTTAATGAAGGGGATATTATACAGGTTGTTACAAATTTGCAAAATATCGATTCCGTATCTGCGCTACTGGGGAGTAAAATTGAAATGGATCAAAGTGAATGGTCTAAATTAGATACTGAATTGGTTTCAAGACGAATAATTATTACTAAACCTGAAATAAATGGAAAAACCATTGGTAATCTAAAGTTGAGAACACTTTATGGAGTAAACGTAACACGCGTAAACCGCGCAGGGATGGATTTGATAAGTGACCCAAAACTACAATTACAGTTAGGAGATAAATTGACTGTTGTGGGCTCAGATAGATCACTTGCAGAAATTGAAGCCTTTTTGGGCAACTCAATGAAGCGATTGCGCGAACCCAACCTTGTTTCAATTTTTATTGGAATAGCTTTAGGGATGTTATTAGGTAGTATTCCATTTATGATTCCCGGAATACCACAACCTGTAAAACTTGGTTTAGCCGGTGGCCCATTAATTGTTTCTATTTTGATAAGTAAATTTGGGCCCCGATACAAAATGGTAACCTATACCACAATAAGTGCAAACCTGATGCTTCGTGAAATTGGTATCTCGCTTTTCTTAGCATGTGTGGGTTTAGAAGCCGGTGAAGGGTTTGTTCAAACTATATTAAGCGGAGGATATGTGTGGATTGGATATGGCTTAATTATCACAGTTTTGCCTGTATTAATAGTTGGAGCAGTGGGACGATCGATCTTTAAAATTAATTACTTTACTTTAATGGGACTTATTTCGGGAGGTATGACAAATCCACCTGCATTGTCGTTCTCAAATGCAACAGCAGGAAATGATATGCCGGCAGTAAACTATGCAACTGTTTATCCTTTGACAATGTTTCTACGTGTGGTAACGGCTCAAATTCTTGTTCTTCTATTTATTTAATCGTTGTAGCGGAAAAAGGCTTTTAGGTGTTAGATGTTGGGTGTTAGCCATTGTAGATCAGGCACTGTAACACTTTTAACTTTTAACTTTTAACTCTTCATTCCCGTTTAATAAGGTAATAACCCGTATTATTCACGTTTTTAGCTTTGCGTAGATGCAAGGCGTCGAACTCCGCCGATATGTACGCTGCCGCACGATTGTATCGTGTGGTATTGCAACCCTATCTTAAACCACGCGAAAGATTCGCGCGGTAGCGACGTAAAGATAAAAGCGAACAATACCCCAAAAATGGGTATAACTATCAAAGCGTAATGAGTAAGCAAGACATTGATAACTAAATCTATAATGCTTACATTGTTTTATTGTGATGAATAATGCGGGATAAGGTAGGGGTTAGGAGTATATTTCACGGTTACTAAGGTTTAAAATATGAATCCAAATAAGGTATTTTGAATGCGGAAGGAAGTCGGAATTCGGGATTCGAGATTCGGAAATCGGAATTAGTCATTTGTAATTCAGTAAACAGTAAATAGTAAGTAGTTCATTATCAGGTTGTGTCACACCTCACACCTCACACCTCACACCCCATATCACTTTCCACTTTTTCTTCATTCTTCACTCTTCATTCTTAATTCTTCATTATCTTGCAATCGTTTGCACTATCAAATATTCAATACATTGCACATTATAAATAAATTATACAAAAAAACGATGTAGATTTGGGATAATAACTTATATTCTAAAAAAAATAAACACGATGTTAAACCAATACTCTTTCAGAAGGTTCTAAATTTATCGGTATGACAATTATTAAATTCAACATAGATTATAAAACCCACTGGGGTGAAGAACTTTGCATTGCAGGGTCTATTCCTCAATTGGGAAACTTAATTCAGGCTGACGCCTTGGTGCTTTCTACTATAGACGGTAATGTGTGGAGTGCTGATGTTCAGCTCAAATCAATCGGTAAGCAACCAATAGAATATTACTATTTTGTTCGCAAAAATGGATATCTCGTAAGAAGAGAAGAGAAGCCAAGCCGAATGCTATTGTTAAGAGACAACGTTGAGGTTGTTGTAAAAGACCATTGGAAAGAGCAAATTTTTCACACCTATCTTTACTCATCTGTATTCACAGAGTGTGTTTTCAAACAAATATTTCAACCCCTTGCTGCTCCTAAATTCGCCAAAAGCATACTATTAAATGTAACTTGTCCGTTTGCTAAAAAAGACGAACATGTTGTTATTACCGGTCAAGGTGACGCGCTGGGCAATTGGGAATTAGAAAAAGCTTTACCTCTAATTCCTATTCGCCATGGCGAATGGCAAGTGGAGCTAAATGCAAACGATTTTGCGGGAGATGTGCCTTATAAATTTGTGATCGTAAACAATGCTGGCTTATCGGTAATACATTGGGAAGATGGAAAAAATAGAGTCTTGAATGTTTCAAACATTTCTGAAAAAAGTAACGTCCTACAAGTAGAGTCGGGCTTATTGTTTCGGTATTCGTTTTTCAATTGGAAGGGTAAAGGAGTTGCTATACCACTTTTTTCTCTTAAAACAGAAAACAGCTCTGGCGTTGGCGAGTTTCTGGATTTAAAGAAAATGATTGATTGGGCTGCAGAAACCAATCAAAATATGATTCAAATCTTACCCATCAATGACACAAACTCTACCGGAACATGGAAAGATTCCTATCCTTATAATTCAATTTCCATCTTTGCCCTTAATCCCATTTATCTTTCGATAAATGAGTTTTCACTTGACAATAAAACTAAGCTGAAATCATATCGCTCTAAAGCAAAAAAACTGAATGCACTTACCGA
>JAQVGF010000233.1 GCA_028696875.1 Dysgonamonadaceae bacterium | reverse complement strand
AGAATTTAAATAACAAAGATAGCTTTAAAATCGAATTATCCTAATGGACAATTTGGGATAATTATACCTGTAATAATAACAGCGGGAGTTTTCAAGCTTACACAAACAACCGTCTAATTTGCTCTCTACAAACTAACTCATATAAATTACTCATAAAATAAAAACCAAAATGAAAAATTTAAAATTATTACTTACAGTTATTGCATTAACAATTACTTCATTCGTATATTCCCAAATCAGAAGAACTTATCCCGACGGTCACGGCGGGCGCATTTTTTTCCCTTTTGGTGATATTTCATTTGCAGATGAAGTTGTAAGTTTTAAAGTAGTCAACCCTGCTCCAATTGAAGGGTATGGTCCGAAAAATGTAATTGGAGTTCCGGATTATGTTGGAAATTATGACAAATCTTATTGTACACTGGGTTATGGTGGTGAACTAATCGTGAAATTTACCGACAATATACTTTATGATATTGACGGACCGGATCTGTTTATTTTAGAGATCGGTCCAAAGATTGAACTTGTTGACGTATATATTTCAAAAAATGGAGATGAATGGATTTCTGTGGGAAGGACCGGTGGTGGAGTATCTTCAATAGATATTGCAGAACATGTAAATAAGACGGATATTTTCAGGTATATTAAAATTGTTGATATTAAGAACTCCAAAAGTGGGAGATGGCCTGGAGCTGATGTAGATGCAATTGGTGCAATTGGTTTGAGCCTTAATTTTCAACTAAATAGCTCAGTTTTATTCAACACCGGTGAAGTTACACTTGGCGATAATACATCAGAACTTTATGAAATTGCCGATAAGATTAAAGAAACAAATGGTTTAACCGTTATTGAAGGTTACACCGATAATGTCGGGTCGGCAGAAAGTAATTTAAAACTTTCTGAAGAACGGGCAAATGCAATTAAAAATATCTTTATCAATAAAGGTAACGTAAATGCAGAAATGATTGAAACGGGTTTTACTTTAACAACTCACTAATAACCAGCAAGATAACCTCATATTTTTTTCGATTAATTGCTACAAACTCTTTTCTAAGTGCTTTTTATTCATGTCAAAAAGCTTGAGTATTTCTTTTTGCAGTTCATTAAGTTCTGTTATTTTGAGAGTATCAACATTTCGTCCTAAATTTAATTCTACAAGTTTTATATCTTTAAGCTCTTCCAATATATCAGCAAAAGCCAGCCTGTTTTTTGCTTTTTTGTTCCATGATTTTAAGAAAGGAAAGATTTTGGTTTCCATCTCTTTTATAATTGCATAAGAGAACATTGAAAGTAGTACATGTCCACGTGTTTGGGCTTTACCACGAACAAATACTGGGCGAATTTGAATGTAATCGCTTTTAAGGTCACGGAAAGCATGCTCTACATGTTGCAGGTTTTTATATTGCTTTCTAACCTCATGTTTGTCCATTTTTTCTTTATCAATACCTGTGCAAATTACATATTTCCCAGCCAGTTGTTTTGCTTGTAAATACTTTTCAGCCTTGAAGTCAATAGTAAATTCACTGTCGTTTATTTGCACAATCTCGTAATACTTGCTCATATGTCGTTTCGAGAGAATATCTTCGAGGCGTAATTTATATCTATCAATATTCTTTTCTGAAAACTGGGTAACTAAATTCTTATTCTTATGTCCATTTTTAAGTTTTTTGGCATTCTCAATATTTTTTTGACGTCGCTTTTCCCACGCTGCTTTTACATCGGAGATTTCATCATCAACAATTGCACGAATCGTTTTTAAATAATTCAGCTCTTTTTCCTGAAGTGCCGGATTTACTGAAAGTATATATCTTTCTCCCTCATGCTCCACCTCTGCTATATCTTTACTGAACAAGTCTAATTGTAGGACATCGTTTTTTAGAAGTTCTCTTATTTCAGCGTGAGTTAATCCTGTTATATAGTGAATGCCATCCTTGTCGGCCTCATTCATGGTTCCCAGATTATAACGAATCTTCATCCCTCTATCTCCAACAAAAATAACTTCCTGGGCATCGAATTCTTTTTTTATGTTATCAATTTGAGCTAAAACTGTTTGATGGTCTTGCGTGTTGCCTTGGAAAACTTCAATTTTCAGGGGAAATCCTTCACTATCAGTTAATAACCCAATTGTAATCTGCATTTTCCCTTTTTTTCCATCACGGCTATAGCCAAAAGCACCAAGTTCATTTTCAGTACCTTCTAAGTAAGTACTTGTTATATCATATAAATAAACTTCTTTGTGTTTTTTCTTATTGTATATAAACCATTTACGTTCTATTTGTGGTTGCTTCAAGGCGGTGGTTCCCAAGGCATCGTAAATATCGTCAAGCTTGGTGTTTTCAATATCCAATCCAAGTTTTAAAGAGATATCCCGGTTTCTTTTCAGCCAATTGTATATGCCTAGTTTACTGCCTCTTGTAATTATTTTACCAATAATTATCCCCTTTAAAATGGCAGCTTGACCAGGCATCGTTTTTTCGAGTGTTTTACTGATATGTAATTTGTCCATCAGGTGTATCAGCAAAAAAACAAGTCCAAAATCAATGGCTTTTTTTACAACGATATCTTTATTTGCAACCAATGTTCCTTTTTCGTGTTTCAGCATATTCTCAATACCAAGAACCATTTCCTCCGGCATGTGAGAAAGGTTTGCTTCTACTCGGGTTTTAATCTTTCCATCTTCCCGATATTTGGTGCAAAGCAAAGTGGAGGTGTAGACTTTGCCGTTTTTGCCTGTTGATTTATTTCTTTGTATATACATGGGGGCAAAAGTAATAATAGTTTCTACAATATCACTTCATACTCTATTAAATATCAATTCAATATGGTTAAATAATGTTATATATTAGTTGCTACATTTTAACATTATTAACAGTCATTTCGCTGATGGATAGGAATTTGATGGGGTAAAACCCGTTTAAACAGTCAACTTATTTCATTACAAACCCTAAGCTTATAAAACAGGAACAACAGTTTGAACAACTTCCTATGCGGTTTATAAAGTAAGTTACTACAGCGATATCTCTCTCAAAAGAATCGGCAG
>JAQVGF010000232.1 GCA_028696875.1 Dysgonamonadaceae bacterium | reverse complement strand
GATTTGACGGTAACGTGGAATAACACTTTAAATTTTGATAAAACATTCGATAAACATGCTCTCACAGCACTTGTTGGAAGTGAGTTTATAAATAATTTCTCTTCATCAATAGGTGCTTCCCGAAGTCGATACGATTACACCGGCAAAACGTTCAGATATATTGATTTTGGAAGTACTGAACAAGATTTATGGAATGGAGGTTCGGGATCGGAATGGGCATTGCTCTCATTTTTTGCATCTTCAACTTATGTGTATGATAATAAATACATGGCAACAGCTAATTTGAGAGCGGATGCTTCGTCCCGATTTGCTGATAATAATCAGTGGGGATATTTCCCTTCTATTTCAGCAGGATGGAAGATATCGGAAGAGTCATTTATGAAAAAATACAATTGGCTTTCCGATTTAAAACTAAGAGTAAGTTATGGCAAATTAGGTAATCAGGAAATTGATAACTATGCCTATCTGACGTTAATTCAAAAAGAGGGTGATAAATATCTAATTTCAAGATACGGAAATCCGGATCTAAAATGGGAAACAACCACGCAATATAATGTTGGAGTAGATTTAGGGTTAATGCGAAACAGGTTTTATTTGTCTGCCGATTATTTTCAAAAAATTACCACAGATATTCTATTACCTATTTCATTGCCTAGCTTTGTAGGGGATGTTCAACCAACTATTGTGAATGCCGGTGAAGTAAGTAATAAAGGTTTTGAGTTGGGGGTAACTTTAAGGAACAGTGAAAAAGCATTTAAATACAACATCAATGCAAATATCACGACTGTGAAAAACAACGTAGAAAAACTTCATCCAAATCTTCCCAGAATTACAGGAAATGTTACGCGGATTGAACCGGGACATCCTTTAAATGCTTATTACGGTTACGAATTTGATGGTATTTATCAAAATATGGAGGAGATTAAATCGTATTTGCATGGGACAATTAATCCGACTGCACTCCCTGGCGACATTAAGTTTAAAGATTTAAACAATGATGGGAAAATTGATGATAACGACAGAACTTTTATCGGTAATCCAAATCCGGAATTATACTATGGTTTAAATCTCTCCGGTTCTTACAAAGGATTTGATTTGGCTGTTTTCTTCCAAGGAATTGGTAAAGTTGACAGATACAATGATTCAAAGAAAATCGTAGATTACGATACACGTCCTTTTAATTATACAACTGATATTTTAGATAGTTGGGATGGAGAGGGTTCAACAAATTCTACCCCACGAGTAAGTTTCACTGACAACGGTAGCAGTAAAATATCAAGTATTTTTGTGGAAGATGCGTCTTATTTCCGTCTCAAAAACGTTGAGCTGGGTTATTCTTTTAGTAAATTTAAAGAACTCTCGAATATTGGGATAAAGGATATACGACTGTTTGTGTCTGCTCAAAATGTTTTTACTATAACAAATTATAAAGGATTAGACCCAGAATCAACCGACTTGATGGATATGGGAACATATCCTCTCTCAAGATCCATTCTTTTTGGAATAAATTTAACTTTTTAATAAACCCACTTAAGATGAAAACAACATATAAACTATTTTTATTACTCACACTCTTTGCATTTAGCAATTGCGAGAGTTATCTGTCAAAAGATCCTATAGGCTTGCTCACACCCGAGCAAGTTAATCTGGATCCTACAGTGACCAGTGTTAATTACTCAGTAAATTCTTCTTATCAATTGCTCTCAAACACTTTAAATATAATAGGTGAGTGGGGTTGGGATGATGGAACAGTTCTCCGTAACGATTTTGTTCTTCATGATATTGCATCGGGCGATATGCAAAAGAAGTGGAATCCCGATGGGGATCAAGCATGGATGGACGAATTCAGCAACTACAGCTTTATTGCCTCAAATGGTGCTTTTAATGGTATCTGGAGTTATGATTACGAAGGTGTTTCGCGAACAAATACTGCAATAGACTATTTGACTGATGAAGATGTTATGTCAAAACTAAATATTGAACCAGCATTAAAAAACAGATTGTTGGGCGAGGCTTATTTTTTGAGAGCTTTTTATTATTTCGATTTAGTAACCCTTTTTGGTGATGTACCTCTATTATTAAAACCTTTAGTATCATTTGAAGAGGCTTATGAGGTGGCTCAACGTACTGATAAAGCCACAGTATGGGACCAGATTAGTAATGATTTGAAAAGTGCAAAATCTCTATTGCCCAACACAAAATATTCAAGTGACAGTGAAAAATGGAGAGTATCAAAAGGTGCCGTCATTGCTATGCAAGCAAAAGTAGCGCTGTATAATAAACAGTGGCAGGAAGTAGTCACCTTTGTATCCGAATTGGAACAGCTTGGATTTTATAAATTAAATGATAATTATTTCGACAATTTTAGTGTGACAAAAGAGTTTGCGGAAGATGAAGTAATTTTTGCATACGATCATCAAGAAGCAAAAACTCCTAACAGAGGTAATGGATTGTGTGCATTAATTGGATGGGGTTTTGTTGCTCCAAGAGATAATTTTGTAGAATCATTCGAAACCAATGATCCCAGATTAAAATATACTGTAGATGTTGAAAATAAGAATGTTAATAAAATTCTGGGAACATTAGACGGGAGTAATAAAGGAAATGATGATGCTCCAAGTAATAGAATCTTTATCAGATTTGCAGATCTGCTTTTATGGAAAGCAGAAGCTTATCTGGAACTTGGCAGTTTTGATAAATCCATTTTACTGATAAACGAAATTAGAAATAGAGCACGTAATTCAATTTCAATTGATGGTTCAATGCCTCCAACCGGAACTCTGCCGGACAGAAATCTAACATCAACTAATAAAACCGAAATTATGGATTGGTTGATGCATGAAAGACGTGTGGAATTAGGTTTCGAATCGCATAGATTTAACGATTTAAAACGTTGGAAAAAAGCTGAAGAAGTTTTAGGTGGTTACGGTTTTCAAAGTAAACATTATCTATATCCAATTCCGCAGGGTGAAATTGATAAATCAGGAGGAACTATCACACAGAATGAAGGTTATTAATGACTTAATTCCCATATAGAA
>JAQVGF010000231.1 GCA_028696875.1 Dysgonamonadaceae bacterium | reverse complement strand
CAGAATAACGAAAAGCCGAAAACAAGAAAAAACAAAACAACGAAACGACAAATCACGAAACAACGAAAATACATTAAAAATTAATGAAAAAAGATTCAAAAATATACATTGCAGGTCATCGCGGATTGGTGGGCTCTGCCATTTGGAACAATCTGAAAGAAAGGGGATATACCAACCTGATAGGGCGTACCAGTAAAGAGCTGGATCTAATGGATTCAGCGGCCGTATCCAAGTTTTTCGAGATCGAAAAACCGGAATATGTGTTTTTGGCAGCGGCACATGTGGGAGGAATTATTGCTAATAATGTCTATCGGGCAGATTTTATTTACCGCAACTTGCAGATTCAAAATAATGTGATTGGTCAGAGTTACGAACATGGGGTGAAGAAGCTGCTCTTTTTGGGTAGTACATGTGTGTATCCGAAAGAGGCACCGCAACCCATGAGCGAGGAGACGCTGCTCACTTCTCCGTTGGAGTATACCAATGAGCCGTATGCCATTGCTAAAATTGCGGGATTGAAGATGTGCGAAAGTTTTAATATTCAATATGGAACTAACTACATAGCCGTGATGCCTACCAACTTGTATGGACCGAACGATAACTTCGACTTGGAGAAAAGTCATGTTCTTCCGGCTATGATTCGCAAAATTCATTTGGCTAAATGTTTAAGGGAAAACAGTTGGGACAAAATAGAAAAGGACTTGAACGACAGACCCGTTGAAGGTATTTCGGGAGATAATACACATAACGAAATAAAAAGTGTTTTGGAAAAACACGGTGTGACTGCCGATAAAGTGGAGCTGTGGGGCACGGGCAACCCGATGCGCGAATTTCTTTGGAGTGAAGAGATGGCGGATGCATGTGTGTTTGTGATGGAAAAGGTGGATTTTGATGACCTAAAAGGAGATAAAACTGAAATTAGAAATTGCCACATCAACATTGGTACGGGTGAAGAGATTACTATCGCGGATTTGGCTGCGTTGATTAAACATACGATTTGTTATAAAGGTGCCATTACTTTCGATTCTTCAAAACCGGACGGTGCAATGCGCAAACTCACGGATGTGTCCAAACTTAACAGTTTGGGCTGGAAGCACAAAGTGGGTATTGAAGAAGGAGTGAGAAGGATTTATGAGTGGTATGTAAAATAGGGAGTTTGTGCCCTGGGGTCTGGGGTTTGTTGCCAGAGGGCGGAGGTGGTATTCGGAGCTCGAGATTCGAGAATCGGAACTCGGAATTCGGGAATCGGAGGCCAGAGGACAGAGGTCAGAGGACAGAGGACAGAGGTCAGAGGACAGAGGTCAGAGGACAGAGGTCAGAGGACAGAGGGCAGAGGCCAGAGGACAGAGGGCAGAAGTCAGAGGTCAGAGGTCGGAATAAAGTTTTTAACCATAAGGGGAAGCTTTCTTTCCGTCGGTTTTTAATCAATGAATATATATATAGAGAGTTTTCATTGCCGTCGGTTTCAACCGACGGATTTGAGAATTGTATTGAATCTGGCTTTAGCCACATATTCAAAATCTTTGTTAGCGCTTGAAAGGAATGTGCTTAAAGCCAATAACTACTGTGCAAATTGCAATTCCCATTGACTAAAGTCAACGGAAATGGTAAATAGAAAGAACTAATTTAAAAGAACATACAGATGCCCGGTAAAGAAAGTTTATTCGTAAGCGCTTGTTCAAGAAACATTAGCAAAAAGGTTTGCGCCTGAATAACTTGACGCTTTAAACTTGTTCTTTTATCCTTTAACTTTCTTGAAAATTCATTAAATAGCCCACTATTCGCAGATTAGAATAGAGGCACAACAATCAATATAATAAACATATTTATGCACCCAAACAATTACAATTCCAAAAGCGGAGACCTTTTCTCCGAAAAAAAAGAAGAACAAAATCCAACAAAACGTATAGCGTTGTTTCCGGGAACATTCGACCCGTTTACAATAGGGCACGAATCATTAGTACAGCGTGGATTGACGCTTATGGACGAAATTGTGATTGCCATTGGAATAAACGAATCAAAAAAATCTTACTTTCCCCTCGAGAAACGCATAGAAAGCATTCGCGAGTTTTATGCAAACAATTCGCGCATACGAGTAGAAAGTTACAATACGCTTACCGTCGATTTTGCAAGAAAGATTGGCGCCAATTACATCTTAAGGGGCATTCGATCTGTTAATGATTTTGAATACGAAAAATCTATTGCAGATATGAATAGAACTATTTCCAAAATTGAAACGTTAGTATTGTTTACTGAACCCTCTCTCACTCATATAAGTTCCACGCTTGTACGTGAATTGTTACAATATGGGCAAGATGTGAGCGAATTTATACCCAAAGGATTAAAGTTTTGAAGATCGGGTTTTATAAATCAAACGAACTTTCTTCTTCTTTTTTCATCAAAAAAAATTAACAAAATGCGAAATAGAATATACACCACCTTCTTTTTATTATTTGTTTTAATTACAACACAGGCTCAACTAAGATTGAGCCCCGAAGGTGTTAAATTGGATCGTACAATACGGTTAATAAACGACCTGTATGTGGACGATGTTGACAAAAATAAAATTACTGAAGCCGGTATCCGCGGTATGCTCGAAGAGTTAGATCCTCACTCTTCATATCTTGATAAAGAAGAAGTTCGACAAATGAACGAACCATTGCAAGGCAACTTTGACGGCATTGGCATCTCCTTTAACATGCTTACCGATACAGTTTATGTTATGGAGGTTATTTCGGGAGGACCCTCGCAAAAAGTAGGGCTTATGCCGGGAGATAAAATTATCTACGTAAACGATACATTGATAGCCGGGCAAAAAATGTCGACGCAAGATATAATGTCGAAACTTAGAGGAAAAAAAGGGACGACAGCAAAAGTTAAGGTATTGCGCAGAGGAGTTTCGGGCTTGACCGAGTACAGCATTATTCGCGACAAAATACCAATAAATAGTATCGATGCATCGTATATGGTTAATAAAAACACGGGTTACATCCGTTTGAGTCGCTTTGGAATGAATTCTTTAAAGGAAGTTCATGAATCGCT
>JAQVGF010000230.1 GCA_028696875.1 Dysgonamonadaceae bacterium | reverse complement strand
TATGTATTGGAAAATACATCTGCCCCAAAACGAATTAAATAAACACATTATAATAAAAAAACAATATGCAACTAATAGACGGAAAAGCCACCGCGGCTAAAATAAGAGAAGAAATTGCCCAAGAAGTAAAAAAAATTAAATCAGCAGGTGGAAAAACACCTCATCTGGCTGCAATTCTTGTTGGGCACGATGGTGGAAGCGAAACTTATGTTGCAAACAAAGTTAAAGCTTGCGAACAGGTAGGTTTTGAGTCTACGCTCATTCGTTTCGAAAACGATGTTACAGAAGAAGAGTTGCTTAAAAGCGTAGAGAAGTTAAACAACGACCCGGACATTGATGGATTTATTGTTCAACTGCCGCTTCCCAAGCATATTTCCGAAGACAAAGTAACCGAGGCTATCGATTACCGCAAAGATGTGGATGGTTTCCATCCTGTAAATGTGGGACGTATGTCTTTGGGACTGCCCGGTTTTTTGTCAGCCACTCCATCGGGAATTGTGGAGCTGTTGCGACGATATGAAATTGAAACACGTGGTAAGCATTGCGTTATTCTTGGTCGTAGCAATATTGTAGGTAAACCCGCTGCCACTCTTATGATGCGAAAAGGATATCCGGGAGATTGCACGGTAACGGTTTGCCACAGTCGCACACCAAATATAAAAGAGATTTGCTTGCAAGCTGATATTATTATTGCTGCTCTGGGAGTACCTGAGTTTTTGAAGGGCGATATGGTGAAAGAAGGAGCTGTTGTTATTGACGTTGGTACCACACGTGTACCATCCGATAAAACAAAGTCCGGCTTTAAACTAACAGGTGATGTTGCTTTCGACGAAGTTGCACCAAAATGTTCGTACATTACTCCGGTTCCCGGAGGTGTAGGTCCAATGACCATTGCTTCGCTTTTAAAGAACACATTGTTGGCGGGGAAGAAGGAGGTTTATTCAATTGAAAAATGAAAAGTGACAATTGACAACGTGACAAAAATTTAAATTGATGCGGGAACGAATAGGAGGCTGGAACAATTAAATAATTAATGTTTTGAATGATAAAGACGTTTCAGGAAAACATCCGGTAGAACCAATTTCTCTTTGAAATGTTTGTATAGACACAAAACGTAGTGTGTCACACTAACAAAACAATAAAATGCGCAACCGTTATCTGTTTATCTTGCTTTTATTTTCTTTTGCAAAAGTTTTTGCACAAGAAAACAGAGTAACGCTATTATTTGCGGGAGATGCCATGCAGCATTTGCCACAAATATATGCTACAAAAAAGGATAGTGGTTATTATTATGATTCTGTATTCGAGTTGGTGAAAGAGAAAATTTCGCAAGCTGATATTGCAGGTGTAAATTTTGAAACTACTCTTGGAGGAAAACCATACAGAGGATATCCAACTTTCAGTTCACCCAACGAGTTTGCAACAGCATTGCACAATGCCGGTTTTGATATATTTTTCACAGCAAACAACCATGCATTAGACACCGGCAAAAAAGGGTTGGAACAAACCATTCGGGTAATCAAAGAATTAGGAGCAAAACAAACGGGTACTTTTGAATCGCAAGAAAAACGCGATTTGCAATATCCTCTGATGATCATAAAAAACGGAATTCGCATCGCTTTTCTCAATTATACTTATGGAATTAATGGACTTGTAGTTGAAGATCCTAACATTGTAAATCTTATCGACACTATTGTCATTAAAGAAGATTTAGAGACAGCTTCGCTTTTAAAACCCGACATTATAATTGCTGTGATGCATTGGGGCGAAGAATATCACACAAAACCTTCCATTAAACAAAAAGAAACGGCTCAATTTTTAGTAAAAAATGGTGTTCGCATCGTAATTGGTCATCATCCTCATGTAGTTCAACCAGTAGAAATAAGCAGTGAGAATGATAACATAACTCATGCAACTTTTTATTCGCTGGGAAACTTTGTTTCCAATCAACGAAAGATCAACACAGATGGAGGGATGATAGCTGAAATTGTTCTCAATAAAACATCGGATTCAGAAGGGGAAAACAGTTTGGTTAATATTGAATCGGTAGATTATTCATTTGTTTGGGTGCATAAATATTATAAGGTCAAGAAACCGGTTTATCGGCTTTTGCCGATTAAATGCAAAGATATAGATAAAGAAAAATCAATGCCTCAAAGCAATTATAACTTGACACCATACGAACAAAAATCCTTAGAACGCTTTGTGAAAGCAGCAAATAAAAATGCAGTTACACCTCTTTAATATCACTGAATGTGATAAATATGCGAAATCGGATGTACGTCTTTAGCTGTTGATATTTTGTAATGTAATAGAGACTATGAATCCCGTCTATACAACCTTTGGTTTGTGTTGCAAAGATTATTCAATAAAAATACTTATCTTTGATACTGTTACAACGGTACGGAACCATCTCGCAAAAAAAAATATAAAAAATGACTATAACAACATTTGTTCTTCGTTTACTTGCATCCATATTTGCCGGCGGTCTTGTTGGTCTGGAAAGAGAATACAAGAATAAAAGTGCAGGATTTAGCACCAACACGCTGGTTGCTATGGGTGCATGTATTTATGTACTAATTAATCTAACACTTACCAAGGTTGGTGGCGATCCAACACGTATCATCGGACAAATAGTTACTGGAATTGGGTTCTTAGGCGCCGGTGTTATTCTGCATCATGGAGGAAGTATTCAGGGTCTCACTACAGCTGCAACCATCTGGTGTAGTGCCGCTTTGGGAAGTCTGGCAGGATTAGGACTTTATTGGGAAACACTTATATGTACCTTGGCAATAATTATTGTTAATACAACTTTTAAAGCCGATAGGTTTTTAAGTAAATATGAAAAGAAAGAAGAGAAACCACCATTTAATCCCAACGAAGAATTATAAATGGTCAATGTTTATCACTTCACCTTTACCACAACAATCCCTTTGCAGTTTTTCTGCGAAAAACAGTAATCGCTTAACGACTTAGCATCTACCACAACTTTCATTTCTGCGCTGGATGCATGAATAAACGTGAGTTCTCCATCGTCTTTTCTATATGCAAAACCAACATGCGAGATATCTAATCCATCAATAG
>JAQVGF010000229.1 GCA_028696875.1 Dysgonamonadaceae bacterium | reverse complement strand
CAAAAAGAATACCGATCGTTTTTTTATTCGCATTTTAATATAATGTATTACCGATAAATCAATTTTAACAAACTCTTCATTCTCTTTTTTCAAATATAAGTTCTATCTTTGCAACGAAGTTTTGGTGCCACACGTTTCAATATTGCTTCGAAACGTATGGTGAAAAGGGAATCAGGTGAAAGTCCTGAACAGACCCGCTGCTGTAAGCTCAACCAAAATCCTTGTGCAAAAACTCAATATCCACTGTCTCGCCAAAGGCGAGATGGGAAGGGCGCACAAAGGATGAGCAAGTCAGAAAACCTGCCAAAAGTTTTCAATGAAAAAGTTCTCGGGAATTGGAACAATTGATCAGGTGATTACCTCAGCCTCAATTGTTATACATATTAACAATAAATTAAAACAAAAATGAAAAGATTTAGATTTTATGCGCTATTAATCGCATTAGTAACATTTGTGGCATGTAGCGATGATGATTTTGATTCACAACTTACTACAGATTTAGAAACAGAGACATTGATATTTTCTGCTGAAGGTGGACAGCAATCGTTCCTGTTGGAAAGCAACGAATCCTGGATGGTGAGCGAAACTCCCGATTGGTTGCGAGTGGAAGTAAAAGATGCAGATGATGATCCCGCTACGCGAAGCGAGGTTTTTACCAAAGGTAAAAAAGAAGTTACTCTAACTGCAGAAGAAAACTCTGAAAGTGAAGAACGCACTACAGAGTTAACCATGAAAACGCTCAATGGAAAAGAGTTGAAACTAAAAGTTATCCAGGAGAAAAAACCTGAATTATCAGGCTATTGGATCTTGAGCGAAGGTACTTCAGGACAAGGAAATTCCGAATTAGCATGGTATGATGTGGCAAAAGATGAAGTTGCAAAAAAACATTTCAAAGCAATAAATGGTAAGCCATTGGGAGACACCGCTAATGAACTTGCGTTATACGGCAGCAAAATGTATGTAGTTGTGACAGGTGCAGGATTCGACACAGGAACTACTGCAGACAACAGTTACATTGAAGTGATTAATCCAATAGATGGAAAATCAATTAAGCGCATTTCTTTCACAGATGCCGAAGGCACTCCCGCAAAACCTCGCAATATAATTTTTGAAGGAGGAAAGGGATATATTACAAGTTACTCTAATGAAGTAGTTCGTTTGGATACTGCATCGTTAACCTTGGACAATCACGCAGCTTTAAGCGGAATTCTGGCCGAAGGATTGACTTATAACAATGGTAATTTATATGTTTGTAATGGCGGACATGGGCAAGATAATAAAATATCAGTTGTCGACGTTGAAAATATGGAAGAGACAAAAGTGATTACTACTGCCAACAATCCCAACAAAATTGAATCGGTAAGCAATAATGACATCTATTTTACTACCGATTGGCCGGAGTATAAACTATATAAATTGACAATTTCTGATGAAACAATTACCGAAATACCGGGACTCAGCGTTGCAGATATAACGTATAGCAATAATTCTATATTTACAAGCTTTTCTGAGTGGGGAGCCTCAGCGGGGGCCCTCTATCAACTTGACATAGATACTGAAAAAGCTACCAAGTTTAACCTGGATTATGGAAGTGTAAATATACCGGCTATGACGGAATATCACATAGGAAAAATTAATGGCTCAGACCACCTTTATGTTACTGGAACAGAAGAAGAGATAGTTGTTTTTGATCCTGCTACCAAAGAAATTAAACATGCATTTTATACTGGTACATCCGGTGGAAGCGGGGTGGTGGCAGTGTATAGATAATTTTTACAAGATAAGAAAAAAGAATAAAATAGTGTAGGTTGCGTGGTATGGGGAATGGAATTCTTCATTATCGCGCTAATTCAATGTGAATTGTATTTATTGAAAACGTATGGATATGTTTGTTTAATAAATAATTGGGCGATGTATATTTGAATATGGCGCACACGTAGATGCATGCATCCCTACAACCTTTTATCATCCACGCACCTCGTTTCCCAAAATAATATAGAAGTTAATTCCATTCTATATTATAAATTTAATAGCTATCTTTGTACCAGAAATTTTGGTGCTACATGTTTCAATATCGCTTCTAAACAATGTAGTGAAAAGGGAATCAGGTGAAAGTCCTGAACAGACCCGCTGCTGTAAGCTCAACCAAAATCCTTGTGCAAATACTCAATATCCACTGTCTCGCCAAAGGCGAGGTGGGAAGGGCGCACAAAGGATGAGCAAGTCAGAAAACCTGCCAAAATCAAATAAATGATCAATTGCTTTCGGGGAATAAAGCTTTAGAACGACAGGACATTTCAATTTATTGATTGCTTTTTTCACACACCTTCGTTTTTACTCCTTTATTCTATCGAAATAATATTTCGATAAATGTATATTTTCAATAAAACTGCTCTTCTATTTCTCTTCGCACTTCTGGTGCTAAGTAATAGTATTGTTTATGCACAATACCAAACGGACAGTTTGCAACATCTGCCCGAAGTGGTGGTAACAAGTGCTAAGACTTATAGAGAAGTGATTCCTGCACAAAAACTCACAGGTGATGAGTTGAAAACTCTCAACAGTTTTTCGGTTGCTGATGCGATCCGATATTTCTCCGGGGTTCAAATTAAAGATTATGGCGGTATTGGTGGTCTCAAAACTGTGAATGTGCGCAGCTTGGGGACCAATCATGTAGGAGTTTTCTACGATGGTATTCAATTGGGCAACGCCCAAAATGGACAAATCGATTTAGGAAAATTTTCGCTTGACAATATTGAAGAGATATCACTGTACAACGGACAGAAAAGCGATATTCTGCAAACTGCCAAAGATTATGGCTCGTCGGGATCGATCTATTTACGCTCGCGCTCTCCAAAGTTTGAAAATGGCAAAACGAGTAATCTCAAAGTAATATTCAAAACCGGATCTTTCGATCTGATTAATCCATCGGTGCTCTATGAGCATAAAATTAATGATGATTTAAGTGCTTCAATTAATGGTGAATATATTAATTCATCGGGTAAATACAAATATCGATACAAACGGGTTTATCCCGGCACATCTGAAGTTATGTATGATACCACTGCGGTTAGGCAAAATGGAGATATTGA
>JAQVGF010000047.1:10559-13495 GCA_028696875.1 Dysgonamonadaceae bacterium | reverse complement strand
TCAAAGGAAAATTGGGTAAATGCAGAACTTACTGCCCGTATCGATGGTCATTTTACCGGAACGTCCATAGACGATATGGTCGGCAATCTTGTTGTGGACAGTACATCGTTATCCGAAGAAAACTTTATATATAATCCCGGAGCAATATATGTGCAGTCACAAGTTGAAGAGAACGAAAAAACCATTCGCATATTCACTTCCGTATTGGAAGCTGAGGTAAAAGGAGATTATTATTTCAGCTCAATTGCTCAGGAATTTACACAGTTGTTGCATCAACATTTGCCTACATTGATTGGAGACAAAACGGGCACTGCAAAAACGGTTGACTTTAAAAATGATTTCCGTTTTGAGATTATATTAAAAAACACAGAAGATTTATCGCATGCATTATCGCTGCCATTTTTTAATATTGAACCCGGTACAATAACGGGACAAATAAATATGCCGGAACGGCAAAACAGCTTCAATCTCATGGTCCCGCGTTTTATGTTTGGGGCAAACGATATAAGACAAACCAAACTAGATTTGAAAATTGTTGAACAAAGTGGTATCGACCTGAATGTAAATACCTATTTAGTCCAAGAGAGTGGTTACATAAATGGCAAATTGAATTCACATGCTTCATTGGATTCCGTTATAAACACGTTGTTCTTCGACATGAACAACAACGTGATAAAATCAAATGGCGAACTTCAGGTATTTATCGGTTTCGATAGAATGGAAAACGAAAATTTGGCAACCAATATCCATATTCAACCCAGCACCATACTCTTCAACAATAAAAATGTTCATATCAAAAAAAGTGATATAAAGAATACGCCCGATTTTACAGAGATCAGAAACTTTGGCATCATGCACGATGGTAAACAACAGTTTGGAATAGATGGAATTGCATCTAAACAATTAGAGGACAGTATTCGTATCTTTTTCGATGAAGCCGAATTGGCTAATATTCTCACCGCCTTTAATGTAAAGAACATTCAAGGAATCATTGATGGGGAGGTGATTATAAGACAGGCTTTAAAGGATCCAATTGTGCATACGAATCAACTCAATATCTCCGATATCAGAACAGACAAAGACACCATCGGCACGTTGTATGTGGAAAGTCTTTACAATCCATTAGAAAATGGACTGAAACTGGATGTTTACATCAAAAAAAATGGCGAGCGTCATACAACTATTATCGGTTTTGTGCCAACAGCAGCGGATAAAGAGATAGATTTAGATGTGATTATTGAACAGTTCCCTCTTAGATGGATACAGCCTTTCGCATTTGAAACTTTCAGCAAGCTCGAAGGAACAATGAGTACTAAAATAGATGTTGGCGGCAAAACCTCTGCACCAATCATTGAAGGATGGCTGGGAATAAACGATGGAGTTTTAAAAGTTGATTATACAAACGTGGAGTATCGCATTTCTGATACTATTAGAGTAAACAGGGACAATGTTGGGTTTAAGGATTTAGTGATTTTAGATGACAACGGTAATCAAGCCACCGTTGGTCTGGTTCTTAATCACAGCAATAATTTTGGACGTTTGGACTACGAAGCTAATATCCATTTAAACGACTTCATGTTATTGAACAATCCTGACCGAACAGATTTGATGGCACATGGAGTTCTGAAAATGAATGGAGATATCAATCTGACAGGTTCTCCTACAGGATTGTTTGGCACGGCAAACATAAGCAATGGTAGTAAATCGAAAGTGAAAATAGAGCTGCCACAAACTGCTACTGCTACCGAATATAAAGGAATTATCTATATTAATACACCGGTAGTGAACGATTCTCTTGCTTTTTTAAGGATGAAAAAAGATCCTTCTAAAATTGCAACTCCAAATGTATCGTCAAGCATGCTCATTGATTTGCAGATGACCGTAAATTTAGACCCTGACCTCGATCTGGGTGTGCAATATAACCCCAGAACTGGCGATGCCATTGCGATAAGTGGTACGGGAGAACTTAATATTAATTTCAATACTAGATCGGATCCGCAAATGCGAATATATGGTGAGTATGTTGCCGAAGATGGCGAAGCCAGCCACAATTTACAAGGGCTCAAAAAAATTAACTTTAAAGTTAAAGAAGGGAGTAAGATTACTTTTGTGGGCGATCCCCTTCGCACTCAATTCGACATAACTGCTTATCATCAGGTTAAAGCCGATTTGGCAACCTTGAGTGAGTCTTTTGCGCACGATACCAATCTTTCCAACACAAGAGTTCCGGTAAACGCATTATTAGAAATACGGGGTGACTTAGACGCTATGGAGTTGTATTATGATATTGAATTGCCGGAGGCATCACAAGATGTGAAACAAAAAGTTAACAGTTTAATAAATACGGAAGAATCACGAATTCGTCAGTTTGCTTATTTGGTTACCACAAATAGTTTTTATGGTGCATCAAGCGAACCTGATTTACTGTTTGGCAGCGACATGTTTACTAACTTTGCATCAGGCGCATTAACCAAAGGTTTGGATGCGCTTTTCGCAAGCGCACTAAACGAGAACTGGAGTATAAGCACCAACCTGAAGAGCCAGAATGGATCGTTTGATGATGTGCGTATGGGAGTAGATGTTTCTACACGATTATTTGATGACAAGCTCCGTGTTTCAACTAACTTAAGTTATGGTGATACGCAGTTGTACGATAATCAACAATCGTTCATTGGAGAATTTGAGCTGGAATATGATTTAACAACCTGGTTGATGCTACGTGCGTTTAACAAAGCCAATGAGCGATACTATAAATTAGCTCCTACAACTCAAGGTGCAGGAGTTGTAATAAACAAAGAAGGCAAAACATTTAAGGATTTGTTTAAATTTACTTTTCTTCAAAAGAAGAAAAAGAAAGGCAATGGTAGCAAGTGAGGCTCTAAATAATAAACAATATTTTTTTAAGTACCAATTTCGTTTTGAATGATTGATTCACG
>JAQVGF010000047.1:0-10459 GCA_028696875.1 Dysgonamonadaceae bacterium | reverse complement strand
TGCGATTTCATCAATATTTTTTTGATTAAAAAGAGATGTTTGCCCTTAGGTAGATATTTCTACCGGGCTCAATACTAATTGCCCCTCGGTTTGTGGCGAGATGATTGGTGTAGCTTACGTTGGTTAGGTTGTCGATCCCTGCAAATAGTTGGATGTTTGAAAAACCCAGATTGAATTTTGTAGAGCTAACCCTAAGATCTATTCTATGATAACCATCGGTTGCAGTTTCTCCTTCGGCGATTTTATCTTGCTTGCTTGCGCCCATAATAGTTGTCTCAATAGTCCCAATTTTATCAATATTGTAACGCAAACCAAATTGCCCCCTAAGGGGTGGAATTTGAGGTAGATTTTCATCTGCTTCGGTATCTTTTCCTCTAACGTATGCACCTGAACCAAATATTACCAACCCTTTGGTAGCTTTGTACTGAAATTTAATGTCTGTTCCGTAAAGCATGGCCGAACTAACATTAGCGTTTACCAATGCGGGGAGAGTATCTGTAGTACCCGCTAAGGGTCCGGTTGTTGTGGTGTATATGTATTCGCCTGGAGTTTCAACAATCATATTATTTATCCAGTTGGCAAAAATATCAACCTGCATGGTGAAGTTTTGTTTCCAAATTCTTACTCCCAGGTCAGTGGCGTAACCACTTTCAGATTTAAGCGTTGGGTCGCCAAGGAGAACAAGATTACCTAAGTCAATAAACTTAAAACTCTCCTCAAGCGATGGCGCTCTGAATGAACGGGCAAAACTTGCTGAGAGATCTATCTCTTTTAAAACTCTGTAAAGCAGTCCAGCATTGGCACTCCACGAGAACAGATTTTGCTTGCCCGCTTCGAACGTAACACGCTGGTTGGGTGGAGAATCATTACGTTCACCATTTACTATCAAATAATCAATATCGAAATTCTCCTCATTTTCAGTTTGAATTCCATCGGCTCTACCACCTATTATTAGGGTGAGTTTATCATCCAGTAGGCGGCTCTCATCCTGTACAAATATTCCTGCTGTTCCAAAAGTAGATTTTGGCGTTGGGGTTTCGCCTCGTACCAAATTATTGGTAACCATTAGGTCGCCGGCAGGATTAAAAACTTCAACAGTAATGTATTTTTCTCTTTCGGTGTAGAGTTCTCGTGCCCAAGCATCAATACCCGCAATAAAGGTGTTGTTTTCATAAAAATCCCATCTGCCTTGTAGCTGTAGCCCATTGGTTTGATGCTCACCAGTGGGAGTGAAGTACTGAGGACTAACTTTTTGTATGCCGCCTGTAGGTGTGGGGCTCTCTGTAACGGTATTGGGATATAGTAGCACATCGCGAAGAATATACTGGTTAAAGTAGCTTAGCTTCAGCGACGAGAACGTGCTGGTAATGTCTGTTATTTCGTAGCTGGCAGAGAATAGTTGGCGTCCAATATCGGTGTATGTTGCTGTGGCAGGACCTGGAAAGGTGCTTCCACCCGGTATTCCCACATCGTTTGCCCAGTATCGCTGATATTGAGCCCTCAGAGTGTGATTCTTAAAAGGTTTAAAACCTGCCCGTGCTGCTATATTATTGGATCTGAACTGGCTGTTGGGAATTTCTCCCTCAGGTGTTTTGATATTTTGCGCATCGCTATACGTACCATTTACCTTTAGATACCATCTGTCGGCTCCGGTATTAATATTTGCGTAGCCCGAGTAGCCACTGTTTGCTGAAGTATATCCGGCAATAATATTTCCCGAAAGATGAGGCTCGCTCGAGAAGTATCCATCCTTAGTTATGATGTTAATAATTCCGCCCATTGCCCCTGTGCCGTAGAGTGCCGATTGCGCACCTTTAACCACTTCAACTCGCTCAACATCATTCAGATCAACCATTGAGAGCGATGCGGTGAGGTCGGTTGCTGTCTCAACCCTAAAGCCGTCAACCAGCGTAACCAATCTGTTTTCGCCCAAACCGCGTATATTAATGTTTGTTGCCCAAACGCCATCGCTACCCATTGCAATGCCCGGCTCGTTGGATAGCACGTTCGAAAGTGAAATGGCCGACTGCTGCTGGAAATCCTGTTTTCCAACCACGGCAAGTGGTGTTGGCAGTTGCTTAATGGTGCGGTTTATCCTAAAACTTGATACCACAACCTCGCCTAACGGGATGGGCTGTGGTGTGAGCGTAAAGGTAAGTTTTGAATTTCTGGCAACGTTAACCGTTTGTTGCGCTGGTGCATAACCTATTATACTTAGGTTAATTGTGTAGCTGTCGGCAGGCAGGTTGAATAGGAATTTGCCATTCACGTTGGTAACGGCAAAAAAATCTTTTCCCTTAGCATTAGTTGAGATAGCCTGTACGGCAACACCCTCTAATGTTTCCTGCGAAATGGAGTCGATTACAACTCCTTGCAAATGAAAGTCCTGTGAATTAACATTGTGCGATATTACCAATGCACATATCAGGACCAGTAACCATGTTCTATTCATTTTGTATGTTCTTTAAAAGTACTGATTTAACTTGAATGCCTTTTAATCGGCCTAATTGGCCGGTTAACGAACCAATTTCATCGGTGGTACCTTCAAGAACAAGCGAAATAACACTTTGGGCAGTGCTGCGAGGGAGCCCTTGGCGTCCAATAATAATTTGGGAATGTTTCGAAATGATGTCGTTGAGAAGCTTTATGTTTTCACGGCTTTCAATAAGAATAAGTGCAGTTCCAACTCTCTTTTCCATCAGAATACCTCCGGATTAGATTGATTATTGATTTTTTTTTATACCTTGATTCGGAATAAATTCCTCCTCTCAGTTATAACAACAGTTACAATTGTTATTTATTTAACAAAGATATGCTTAATTTATTTTATTACAAAATGTTTATGAACATAAATTAGTCTGTAAATTGATATGAATTGATTAGTTTTGTATTTTATAAGAACATGTTAATGAGAATTATATTTCCACTACTACTCGCTGTTAATCTAATCTTTTTTGGTTGTCAACATCAACCAAAGCAGACTGATACCATTACCATTGCCACTTTAAAAGGTCCATCAGCAATGGGAATGATAAAGTTTATTGATAGTTTAAGCACGGTAAGCGATAGCCATATTAAAGTTGAAATCCTCAACGAGCCCATCCAGATTCGTAAAATGGTAATTGATGGAACTGCTGATTTTGCCATTCTTCCCACCACAATGGCAGCCATACTATATAATAAAGGAATTGATTATAGGCTCTTAGCTATTCCGGTTTGGGGAACTTTATATCTTTTTGGTAACGATACATCCATAACCCAATGGGAACATTTAAGGGGAAAAAGAATAAACGTTATGGCGAAGGGTATGACTCCCGATGTGCTTTTTCGGTACCTGTTAATGCAGCATGGATTGGATCCGGATAATGATGTTACGCTCGATTACAGTTTCCCTACCCATATTGATTTGGCCAATGCGGTGGCAGCCGAGCAGGCAAAATTAGGGGTAATATCGGAACCATTGGTTAGCCTTGTAATGCAGCGTAATACCAAGGTTAAATCAATTTTCGATTTGAATGCCGAGTGGAATAAGGTTTTGGATATACCCATTGCGCAAACGGCATTTATAGTTAAGGGCGAACTAACTAAAAATAGTAAAGAACTCGTTGAAAAGGTTATGCAGAGCTATCACTATTCAACCCAATGGGTTAATCAGTATCCCGATAGCGCGGCAAATCTTATAGTGAAGTATAATATATTGCCTAATAATCAGGTGGCTGCAAATGCTATTCCGCGGTCGAACCTACATTTTGTTAGGGCAAATACCATAAGCGCACAGATTGATTCGTACCTGAATATTTTTTACCAAATGAGCCCTGATATAATAGGAGGGAAGTTGCCAGATGAAAATTTCTACCAATAGATATAAACTCATAAGCTTTGCAGCGGTGATTATTTTGCTCTTTCTGTGGAAAGGGTTGGCACTGTATTTCGATTCCGACTTTATTTTGCCCCACCCTGAGAGAACGTTAGTAAAAACCCTTACCCTTTTTGGCGAGAGCCAGTTCTTACTTATTGTTGGTGCTACCACACTACGGGGTGTTTTGGGGTTTATTATCTCACTTCTTTTTGGGATTGTTCTCGGAATTATAGCAGGCGTTAGCTGCGATTTCAACGCCTTTATTAAGCCTATTCTGGTAGTTTTACGCTCAACTCCGGTTATAGCCATAATTCTGTTGGCACTTATTTGGCTTAACGCCAGTTCTGTACCTGTTTTTATTGCTATACTTACCATGTTCCCATTTATCTGTACCAATACCATTGATGGTATTAGGAGCGTCGACAGGCAACTGGTTGAAATGGCTTGGGTTTACAAGATTAGCAGGTTCCGCATTGCAAAAGAGGTTTATCTCCCAGCCATTATGCCTTTTATAATTAGTGGTGCATCAAGCGCAATGGGTATAGGTTGGCGTGCCATTATAATTGGCGAGGTGCTTAGTCAGCCGCGCTACGGAATAGGCACCGTGATGCAATCGGCACAGACCTTTTTAAATGTTGAAGCGGTAATTGCATGGACTATTATCGCCGTGCTTTTAAGCTATGTTTTTGAGCAAATAATTAGGTTGATTGAGAAACGAATAGTGGTTTGGAGGGATTAACGATGGGTTTACAGATTAATAATTTATATAAGAGTTATAACGATTTATTGCTGTTTAGCAATTTCAGTATCGATTTTTCTGAGGGTAACATTACCTGCATTTTGGGACCATCGGGCGGAGGGAAAACTACTTTGCTTAATATAATTGCCGGGATAGTAGAGCCCGATTCTGGAAGCATGGAAGGTTTTAATAGCAAGGTTCTATCGTATATATTTCAAGACCCGAGACTTTTACCTTGGAAAACGGTGCGAGGTAATATCGAATTTGTTTTACCTCATAGTCAGCCCTATAGCAAACGCGAAACAGTGACAAATAGTCTTATTAAGCTGGTTGAACTCGATGGATTTGTCGATTACTATCCCTCGCAGCTTAGCGGTGGAATGCGGCAGCGAGTTTCTATTGCCAGAGCTTTTGCTTACCCTTCCGATTTAATTTTGATGGATGAGCCCCTAAAGGGGCTTGATGTGAAGTTGAAAATGAGCCTACTCCGTTCGTTTATTAAGATTTGGCAGGGTGATAGGCGCACCGTAATATTTGTAACTCACGATGTTGACGAAGCGCTTATGTTAGGCGATAACATTATTGTACTGGGCAATCTACCAATTGAGATAAAGGAAAAGGTAAGCATTAATATTGAAAAGCATAAACGGAATATTGGCTCAGACTATTTTCAAAACTTTAGGGATGAGTTGCATAACGCTTTGAACCATTGATTTTCAATTACTTTCCCTGATAATTTTTATGTTGCAATATGATGTTTTCTTTTACAAGATGGTTAAAAGTAATTCACTTTTAAGAAAAAACAGTTTAATTAAAAATCGACAAATAATAGAAAGAGTTTAGATTACACGCCTGGTAGGCAGTATAAAGCGTTAAAGATTTCGAAACTATTTTACTATCAAGGTACAAAAAAGCAAGATGCGAGAATTGAATTTTGGATATCCTCCAAAAATCCAAATATTTTATAATTGAGTGGTAACCATTAATTTTATCAAGAATCTATTGGATTTCGTTCTCACATGATCCACATACTGTGCATTGCTCATGTCTTTTTCACAACTTTGTCAACAGTGGTTATTCCTTTTGTTTTAATGGTATCAACCATTGTGCTTTTGTACACTTCCATACAGGTATAAATTCATTCTTCATTCTTATTATTTATGCTAATCCGAAAATCCTTGCCTGCAAAACCACGCTATTCTTAATCAAATAAATAGGAAAAATTGAATGCGAAAAATGGGATTAATGAATTATTTAACTCGTTCTTTTAAATTCTTCTTTGCTATGTCTTGAACTGTAGCAATTTTAAAGAACCTTATTTTCAATTTCCCAGAACTTAGTAACCGTCGGTTACACATATTTCATCCAAACTTATATTATATTACAAATCGTGTAACTTTATTATTATACTCAATGCGGACTCAAGCCGCATTGCCCATTTGGACCATTTGCCAATGGATTTAACCCACCTAAAACCGCAAATCAAATTGTCTTATTAGATAAGCAAATTCCATTTATACATTAAAATGATAGCAAAAATGTATGTTTTGTATCAGTTTGCATCGGAATATGCTTCTATCAGATATAAAATGAAAACTCTCTTTTCCGCAAATATGTCTATGAAACAGAAATTAAATTATTACTTTTGTTTTATCTATTATGGAAATACTCTATGTTTTATTAGAAATTGATTGATGAGTCCACTTTGGAAACCCTTAATTGCTGATTAATACTCTTTTTCTGCCCTTTGTCCCTGAAGGGAAAAACCTAATAATCAGCACTCTGCCAAAGCCCCATAAGGGGCGGTAGAATTATCGGAGTAGACTCATTGATAGCTTTAAAATAAAATTGTTGTTTTAAGAGTATTCCTTTTCTTAAAGAATATTGATATGAAAATTCTAAAATTTGGAGGTACTTCGGTTGGTTCCGCCAAAAACATGAAGCATGTAAAAGAAATAGTGCTCAGTCAAGATACAGCTATTATAGTTGTTGTTTCAGCTTTGCACGGAATTACCGATAGAATTTTAGTTGCAGCACATAGTGCTTCTATAGGTACAAGCCATTTCCATGACGATTTGCATTTTATTAAAGCAAAACATTATGATCTTTTAGAAGAGCTTTTTCAAGAAAATTCTTCTATCAAATCTATTGTGGATGAATTGTTGAATGAATTGGAGCAAATTCTTAACGGTATTGCTTTGGTTCGAGAATTGACATTAAAAACTCTTGATAGAATTGAGGGAATTGGCGAACGTATTTCATCACAAATCGTTGCACAATATATCGGCGAAAAGCGCATAGATATGTCAGAGCTAATACGAACTGATAGTAATTTTGGAAATGCAACTGTAGATTTTGAAACTACCAATAGTAATATTAAAAAGGCTTTCACCAATTTTAGTGGAGTAGCGGTTGTTCCTGGTTTTATTTCAAAAAATGAAAAAGGTGAATATACTACAATTGGAAGAGGAGGTTCCGATTACACGGCAGCTATTATTTCTGCAGCTCTTGATGTTGAGATACTTGAGATATGGACAGATGTAAATGGATTTATGACAGCCGATCCGTCTATTATCCGAAAAGCGTACACTATTCCGGAATTGAGTTATTCTGAAGCGATGGAGTTATCTCATTTTGGGGCAAAAGTAATTTACCCTCCTACGATTTTACCGGTTTATCAAAAAGGAATTCCAATTCTTATTAAAAACATAACGAATCCTGATCTGCCGGGAACGATAATTTCAAAAGAATCGAGAAACGGTTCTGATCGTATTATAAAAGGAGTTTCATCTATTTCAGGGATTACTCTAATAACTTTGCAGGGTCTTGGAATGGTCGGTGTAACCGGAATTTCCATGCGCTTATTCACTGCATTAGCCAAAGAAAATGTAAATGTCATTCTTATTTCACAGGCTTCGTCTGAAAATTCTATAAGTGTTGCCATCGACGAGAATAATTTAAGTCGAGCATTTGAAAGCATCAGGCAGGAGTTTAAGAATGAGCTTATTGATGGGAGAATCAGTCAAGTTAACACAGAAAATGACTTAGCAATTGTAGCTATTGTTGGTGAAGGCATGAAACGTACTACGGGTATTGCCGGCAAACTCTTTTCGACTATTGGGAAAAATGGTGTAAACATAATTGCAATTGCACAAGGTGCATCTGAACTTAATATCTCTTGGGTAGTAAAAAAAGATGAACTCCGCAAAACACTTAATGTTGTTCATGAATCGTTTTTTCTTTCGGAAAATGTTGAACTCAACGTTTTCCTGATGGGGATAGGTACTGTAGGCGGAAATCTTTTGCAGCAATTGGGAATGCAACAACAAAAATTGATAGACGAGAAGCATCTCAAAATAAAACTTGTTGGCGTTGCTAATTCGCGTAAAATGGTTTTCGATAGAGACGGTATTACTATTCAAAACTTTAAGGAGATACTTGATAAATCAAATGAAGAATCATCATTACAGGGCTTTGTCAGTCGCATTAAGGCGATGAATATATATAACTCTGTTTTTGTAGATTGTACCGCATCCAAAGATATTGTCACAATTTACAAAGAAATTCTGCAAGCGAATGTTTCGATTGTAGCCGCAAATAAAATAGCCGCTTCATCCGATTTTCATACTTATCAAGAACTAAAAAAGATAGCTAAGAAAAGAGGAGTGAAGTTTTTGTTTGAGACGAATGTTGGTGCAGGTTTACCAATTATTAATACACTGAACGATTTAATTGATTCGGGCGATAAGATATTGAAGATTGAAGCTGTTTTATCGGGAACATTGAACTACATTTTTAATGTTATTTCCGCTGAAATTACGCTTAGCGAAACCATAAAACTGGCAAAAGAGAAAGGCTATTCTGAGCCTGATCCTCGTATCGATCTGAGCGGAATTGATGTGGCACGCAAAATTTTGATACTTGCACGCGAATCGGGTTATCAGATTGAAATGGACGATGTTAAAATAAATCGTTTCCTTCCGGATTCGTTAT
The DNA here is from genome assembly GCA_028696875.1 of Dysgonamonadaceae bacterium. Taxonomy (GTDB): domain Bacteria; phylum Bacteroidota; class Bacteroidia; order Bacteroidales; family Dysgonomonadaceae; genus UBA2632. The sequence goes on along the minus strand of JAQVGF010000047.1, from coordinate 1,868 downwards.
TTGAAGGATCATTAGCTGATTTTTGGGAATCGATTCCTGCATTCGATCATAAATTTGAGAACGAAAGACAAAGATTATTAGCCGAAAACAAAAAATGGAGATTTGTTGCTAAGTTTGAAAATGGTTCTGCAGAAGTTGGCTTACAAGAAGTTGATTCTAAGCATCCCTTTTATGATATTGAAGGAAGCAACAATATGGTGATATATAGTACTGAACGTTACCGCGAATTCCCAATGTTGATTAAAGGATATGGTGCAGGAGCTGAAGTTACGGCGGCCGGTGTTTTTGCTGATCTGATTAAGGTGTCTAAATTATAAGAGTCTTTGATAAGAAAAGGGCAAATACTGCGTTACTCTCGTTTTTGAAACAGTCATCTCGCCTTGACGAGACGAAAGCTTCCGCTAAGGCGGAACAGGCTTTGTCTTTACCCATTTCTTATCAAAGACTCGAAAAAAGATTTTTTTTGGCACACGATAATTAAGGAAAGACTAATGTTTAAATTTACAATTGAATATTTATTTAACCCTCTTAATTATTTATTCTGAAATTGAGTTATTACAAAGATTAATATAAAAATGAAATACTTAATTATACTTGGAGACGGAATGTCTGACGAACCTTTAAAAAACTATGGTAACAAAACTCCATTGCAGTTGGCAAATAAACCAAATATCGATTGGCTAACTAAAAACGGACGCTCGGGATTACTTACAACTATTCCTGCAACTATGCATCCGGGTAGCGAAGTTGCCAACTTGGCCGTATTGGGATACGATGTAGAGAAAGTTTTTGAAGGTAGAGGAGTGCTTGAGGCAGCAAGCATGGGAGTAGAATTAAAGCCGGATGATCTTTGCTTGCGTTGCAATCTTATAACCATTGAAGATGAAACAATAAAGAACCATTCCGGAGGACATATAACAACAAAGGAATCAACAGGATTGATCCATTTTTTGAACGAAAAGATGGGCACCGAAAATATTAAGTTTTATCCGGGTGTTTCTTATCGGCATATTTTGGTTATTAAAAATGGAAATAAGCAATTAGATTGTACTCCACCACACGACGTTTTGGACAGATTGTTTCGAGATGTATTGATAAAAGCTGAAACTTCAGAAGCTGAAAAAACAGCAACATTATTAAATGATTTGATTTTCAAATCACAGGAATTATTAGAAAAACATCCCATTAATAAAAAACGTAAAGCAGAGGGAAAGAAACTTGCTAACAGCATTTGGCCATGGTCGCCCGGCTATAAACCAACCATGCCTACATTAGAAGAGATGTTTGGCATTAAAAAGTCGGCAGTTATTTCGGCAGTCGATCTTATTCATGGAATAGGTGTTTATGCCGGAATGGAAGTAATCCATGTTGAAGGTGCAACCGGTTTGTACGATACAAATTATGAAGGGAAAGCAGAGGCTGCAGTTGATGCATTAAAAACCAACGACTTTGTTTATTTACACATAGAAGCAAGCGACGAAGCCGGTCATGAAGGCGATGTGGAGCTAAAAATTAAAACCATAGAATATCTTGATCAGCGAATTGTAAAGTATATATTAGAAGAGATAAAAGAGTTTGACGAACCTGTATCAATCGCAATTTTGCCGGATCATCCAACTCCATGTGCAATAAGAACCCATACGTATGATCCCGTGCCGGTCTCCATTTATTCCCCTATTAAAGAGCCGGATAATGTTGAAGTTTATGATGAGTTTAGTGTGAGAGGAGGATCTTTGGGATTATTAAAAGGAGATGAATTTATGAAAATGTTTTTGGAGAAATAGGTTTATGAGATATTACAGCACCAACAAAAATAGCCCGGAAGTTACTTTGAAGGAGGCGGTCGTAAAAGGTCTTGCAGCAGACAA
>JAQVGF010000228.1 GCA_028696875.1 Dysgonamonadaceae bacterium | reverse complement strand
CCGCATAAAAGAAAGATTCATATCATAAAACAAACAGAAGAACAACATTCAATGAAATATATTCGAAATTTTTGTATCATAGCTCATATCGATCATGGTAAAAGCACCTTGGCCGACAGATTGTTGGAATTTACCAAAACTGTTGACGGAAAAGACCTGCAATCACAAGTTTTAGATAGTATGGACTTAGAAAAGGAGCGTGGAATTACCATAAAAAGCCATGCCATACAAATGGATTATGAGTTTATGGGACAAAAATACAGTTTGAACTTGATTGACACTCCGGGACACGTAGATTTTTCTTACGAAGTTTCCCGATCCATTGCTGCCTGCGAAGGTGCTCTGCTGATTGTGGATGCTGCACAAGGAATTCAAGCTCAAACGATTTCGAACGTATATATGGCGCTTGAAAACGATTTGGAAATAATTCCGGTGATCAATAAGATTGACCTGGAAAGTGCCATGCCCGAAGAAGTTGAAGATCAAATTGTAGATTTGCTGGGCTGCGAAAGATCGGACATTCTTCGCGCCAGCGGGAAAACTGGCGTAGGAATTGAAGAGATATTAGCCGCTATAATTAATCGGGTTCCCGAACCCGTTGGAGATCCGAATGCTCCGCTGCAGGCACTTATTTTCGATTCTGTATTTAACTCATTTCGAGGAATTATTGCTTACTTCAAAATTGTGAATGGCAGCATAAAGAAAGGCGATTTGGTAAAGTTCGTTGCTACCGAAAAAGAATACAATGCCGATGAAATTGGAATTCTGAAGCTGACTATGCAACCAAAAGATGAAGTTACGTGCGGCAATGTCGGCTATATCATTTCGGGCATAAAAACATCGAAAGAGGTAAAGGTGGGTGATACCATTACTCACGTAAAAAATCCTTCTAAGAAAGCCATTGAAGGTTTTAAAGAGGTGAAACCAATGGTTTTTGCAGGTGTATATCCCATAGAAACCGAAGATTTTGAAAACTTACGTTCCTCATTAGAAAAATTACAATTAAACGATGCATCGCTCACTTTTCAACCCGAGTCGTCCGTGGCGCTTGGCTTTGGATTCAGATGCGGATTCTTGGGACTTCTGCATATGGAGATTATTCAGGAAAGACTTGAGCGAGAGTTTAATATGGATGTAATTACTACAGTTCCGAACGTTTCTTACAAAATATACGACAAAAAAGGCGAAATGACCGAAGTTCATAATCCTGCGGGCTTGCCCGATGTTATGTTGATTGAAAGAATTGAAGAACCCTATATTCGCGCGTCCATTATTACGAGCACAACTTATATTGGTGGAATTATGACTCTCTGTTTGGGTAAACGAGGCGAACTGATTAAACAGGAATACATTTCGGGAGATAGGGTAGAAATTACATTCGATTTGCCGCTTGGCGAAATAGTGATCGATTTTTACGACAGACTCAAAAGTATCTCGAAAGGATATGCTTCGTTCGATTATTATATGCATGATTATCGTGCTTCAAAATTAGTGAAGCTTGATATACTTTTAAATGGGGAAACAGTAGATGCCCTTTCAACGCTTACGCATATTGACAATGCCCAATCCTTCGGAAGAAGAATGTGCGAGAAGCTAAAAGAACTCATTCCTCGTCAGCAATTTGATATAGCTATACAAGCAGCTATTGGTGCAAAAATTATTGCTCGCGAAACGGTAAAAGCTGTTCGTAAAGATGTTACAGCAAAATGTTATGGTGGTGATATTTCGCGTAAGCGTAAATTGCTTGAAAAGCAAAAAGAAGGAAAGAAACGAATGAAACAAGTGGGTAATGTGGAAGTTCCACAAACTGCGTTTTTGGCGGTATTGAAATTGGATTAAGCAATAAGAGATTATCATAATAAAGAAAAGCTCAGGTGAATAGTCATTTCATCTGAGCTTTTTTGTTTATCTTGCTCTTGTTGGCGCATGTCACCCAACCTGTTCCTTATCTTATAAAGAGTATAAGCACAAATTAGAGACTTGCGTTAGTGAGGATCAATTAATATATAAGAAAATTTTTTGATTCATTCTTTGTCTTATTTCATTGTAGATATACTAAATGTTCGTAACTTTAGCGTGTATAAACAAAAATATAATATTATGAGAAACAAAATCTTTTCCATCATCATGTTATCTATGATATCGGTTTACGTTTTGGCGCAAACACAATCCGCAAAAGATTTAATGCAACAATTCCGCTATAGAGAAGCCATAGAATGGTTGGAAAACCAACCCGAAACCGTCGACAATTTATTGTTAAAAGCAGAAAGCTACGAGAAATTATATGATTATCAAGCGGCAATATCAGCTTACGAAAAAGCATTTGCGCAAGATACCACTCAGTTATCAATAATTATCGCACTGGCAGAATCTCACTATCAGGCTGGTGATTCAGATGCATCACTGCAATATTGGACAAAAGCTTTGCAACTTTCACCTGAAAATATTTATCTGAAAACAAAAAAAGCTATTGCTCATTATCGAATAAGCGACTGGAAAGGAACCATAGCAAGTTCTAAAAAAGTATTCGAGACAGATTCAATCCCTTTACTGATGCGAATGACAGGAGATGCAAATTTAAACTTGCTTCGGGGAGATTCGGCGCTATTTTATTATACCAGAACGGTAGAGAAAAATCCTTCGGACCACATTGCGGTGCATAAACTGGCAAACTTTTATTATTCCGCTCAACTATACCCTGAAGCTATCGAAACTACAGAAAACTATCTTGTAAACATCAACCCAAATCAGAAAACAGTGGGGCAACTCCATGGTATGGCACTCTATTCTAATGGTGATTATAAAGATGCGATAGAGCGATTAGAGCTAAACACTCAATTAGGCGACAGTACCTACTCTACTTCCTATTTTTTGGGAATGAGTTATTATGCATCAAAACATTACTACGAATCTATTCCTTGGCTCGAAAAAGCTTATCTGATAAACGCCGACGATGTCAATCTGCTTTATTACTACGGAACTGCGTTATCACGCACTTATGATAGAAAACGAGGAATAGAAATACTACAAGAGGGAGTGGATATGATTGAAAAGCAAATGGAAATGATGTACGATTTTGACATTTCGTTTGCCCATGCTTATCAAGCATATGGCAATCATCTAAAA
>JAQVGF010000227.1 GCA_028696875.1 Dysgonamonadaceae bacterium | reverse complement strand
TAACAAAAGGAGATAAAATACCCGAAATTTTGGGAGTAGATCAAGATGGAAAAGAAGTAAAAGCAAGTGAATATGCGGGAAAGAAGTTAGTTTTGTATTTTTATCCAAAAGATAATACACCGGGATGCACAGCCCAAGCTTGCAATTTACGAGACAATCAGGATGATTTGCTTAATGCGGGTTATCAAATTTTGGGTGTGAGTGTTGATAGTGAAGTATCGCATCGGAAATTTATCAAAAAACAAGATCTACCATTTCGATTAATTGCCGATACCGAGAAAAAACTGGTGCAAAAGTTTGGCATATGGCAAGAAAAAACCATGATGGGGAAAAAATACATGGGAACGGTGCGCACAACATTTTTAGTAGACGAAAAAGGGGAAATTATGCATGTAATATCGGGTAGGGCAGTGAAAACAAAAGATCATGCCGAACAGATATTAGAGCTGGAACTGGACTAACGTTCATGAAAAACAGAAAAAGAGAGATAAAAGAATATTAATCATCAAATCAAATAGATACTATGGCTGAAGAAAAAGAGAGTAAAATTAACACCGAAAAGCAAAAGGCCCTTCGTGCCACCATGGACAAAATTGAGAAGACCTACGGCAAAGGTTCTATCATGAAAATGGGCGATGAGGAAGTAGTGCAAATCGAGGTAATTCCATCCGGTTCAATTGCATTGAACGTGGCATTAGGTGTGGGTGGTTATCCACGTGGCAGAGTTGTGGAAATATATGGACCGGAATCGTCCGGGAAAACAACATTGGCAATACATGCCATTGCAGAAGCGCAAAAAGCGGGTGGAGTGGCTGCATTTATTGATGCGGAGCATGCTTTCGACAGGTTTTATGCGGAGAAATTGGGAGTAAATATTGATGAATTGCTTATTTCTCAACCCGGAAGTGGTGAGGAAGCATTGGAGATTACGGAACAACTGATTCGCTCCTCGGCATTAGACATTGTGGTGATTGACTCGGTAGCCGCTTTGACACCAAGAGCTGAGTTAGAAGGTGAAATGGGTGATTCAAAAATGGGTTTGCAAGCGCGACTTATGTCGCAAGCATTGCGTAAACTAACAGCCACTATTAGTAAAACCAACACTACGTGTATGTTTATTAACCAATTACGCGAAAAGATTGGGGTAATGTTTGGAAATCCGGAAACAACTACGGGAGGTAATGCGTTAAAGTTCTACTCATCGGTGCGTTTGGATATCCGACGTATTGGGTCATTGAAAGATGGTGATGAGGTTTTGGGCAATCAAACTCGCGTGCGAGTTGTGAAAAACAAAGTAGCACCACCCTTTCGGAAAGCGGAATTTGATATAATGTATGGCGAAGGTATTTCGCGCTTAGGCGAAATAGTTGACTTGGGTTCTGATCTGGGAATTATTAAAAAGAGCGGATCATGGTATAGCTATCAGGATACAAGATTGGGACAGGGACGCGAAGCGGCAAAAGCAAGCATCAAGGATAATCCTGAATTGGGTGAAGAGCTTGAAAAACTAATTTTTGACGCATTGAAACATAAAAAATAGTTCATTGTTCTACGTGGAAATAGTTTAAATTTTAACGAAACGAAATTGCACAAATAGAGATGTAGTTTCGTTTTGTTTTAAATATATGAGAAAAAGAAAACTGAACATTATTATCAGAAAAACCTTATAAAGAGACTCATTATATTAATTTGTTAGCTACACTATTGGTGTTTTTCATTATAAAATCTATTAAAAAAACCATGTTATGATTAGTACTTCTTACACACACAAAGAATTAAAGGGAGATCTTAAATATCTCATGCTTTTATCAAAAAATTTCCCAACGATTGCATCGGCAAGCACAGAAATTATCAACTTGAAAGCAATATTACACCTTCCAAAAGGAACGGAACATTTTTTGGCCGACATTCATGGTGAAGCCGAGGCATTTCAACATGTACTGAAAAATGCATCGGGAACAATTCGCACAAAAGTGGACGAAATATTTGGTCAAACCTTGCGCGACAGTCAGAAAAAAGAGTTGTGTACGCTTATTTATTATCCATATGAAAAACTTCGTTTAATTAAAAAAACGGAGACTGATATGTCCGAATGGTATGTGGTGACATTGAATAAACTGGTTAAAGTACTTGATACGGTTACATCAAAATATACACGTTCGAAAGTTCGAAAGTCATTGCCCCCAAAATACGAATACATCATTCAGGAACTTTTGCACGAATCCACAGTAAATCCCCATAAATCGGCATATATTAGTGTGATTATCGATTCTATAATCACTACCGGAAGTGCCGATGAATTTATTGCAGCTATGTGTGAATCTATTCAACGTTTTGTAATTGATCATTTACATATTGTAGGCGATGTTTTTGATAGAGGAGATGGTGCGCATTTGATTATGGATACATTGTGTGATTACCATAATTTTGATTTCCAATGGGGAAATCACGATATCCTTTGGATGGGTGCTGCTATTGGCAATACTGCCAGTATGGCAAACTTGCTTCGAATCGCAATGCGCTATGGAAATCTGACTACGCTGGAAGATGGATATGCAATTAATTTGTTGCCATTGGCTCGTTTTGCCATGGAGGTATATGAAAATGATCCTTGCACAGAGTTTCAACCTAAACTTTTGTCTACGGACAAAACCTACGATGACAAATCGATTGAGTTATTGAGCCAGATGCAAAAAGCAATCTCTATTATTCAATTCAAGTTGGAACACGAAATTATTGAACGTCGCAAAGAGTTCGATATGCAAGATCGCAACTTACTGCATCGTATCAATTTTGAAACTGGTACCATTACACTTCCCGATGGCTCAGAACATAAGATGAAAGAGATGAACTTTCCGACCATTGATCCCAAAGATCCGTACAAACTTACCGATGATGAAGCAGAACTAATAGAAAAATTGACGCACTCATTTTTGCATAGCGAAAAGCTGAAAAAACACTTAAACTGCTTGTATTCAAAAGGGAGTATGTATCTCTCAATTAATCAAAATCTGTTGTATCACGCATCCATACCTTTAGATGAAAAAGGAAACTTTAAGAAGATAAAAATTAAAGGAAAGGAATATTCCGGAAAACGCTTTATGGATAAAGTGGACAGATTGGTTCGAACTG
>JAQVGF010000046.1 GCA_028696875.1 Dysgonamonadaceae bacterium | reverse complement strand
AGCATAAGCCCCATACTGAGTAAGGCAAAAATCCTTGCGTTTATTCCTAACAGTAAAAACTTTTTCTTAAACGGATAATTGCTGATAAACGGGGCATAAATCAACTGTGTGAAACTGGCTCCTCCCAACATGATTGCTGTTAGAATTCCAACTTGAACTGCACTACCACCGGCATCAACCATCATTGACGGAATTATTGTATCCACATCCATAAAAACCTGACCAAATGCTAAAAAGCCTGCATGCCATAGCAGTGAATAAAAATTTCTTTTGGATATGCTGCGTGTCAATTTCATATCTGATATGGTATCATGTTAAAAATCGGTTAGATGGGTAATGTATTTCCCCTTAAAATTTTTTTTTACAACAATTCAAAGTTACAAAAAAATTGGTAAGATATCCCGAAAAAATGTGAAACCCGTTATTCACTCATTAAACAAAATGGAAATGTATCAGAAATGTCAGTTTTTTTAAAACGAGCAATCTGAAAAAATAAGAGTCAGAAGCAGAATTTAGGAGTAGATTTATGTTTGATTATTAAACACATAAATCGAAAAGAATGTAATGAATATTACAGAAGTAAACTTATCAATACATCACATACCTTGCAATAAAATTTATTTTAGTGTTTATTTCAATGTTATGTTTCTGTAAATTTATTTATGGAAACTCGGGGCGCGACTTTGAGTCGCACCCCGAGTGAGTTACCGAGATCTACTCCACCTCTCTCCTTAGCATTTTCGCATACCTCTTCTTCCAGCCAAGAATAAAGAATCCAATAGCATACAATCCAATGTTGAATATGCCAATAGAAAATATCCCGATAGAGAAGATTCCCGCGGAAAAAATCCCGATAGAAAATTTGCCGGCAGCGAAAACTCCGATGGCGAAATCGCCCGCTGCAAAATAATTTCTACAATAAGTGCCTGCACTAAACATATTGCCAACCTGAAAGTGTAATAAAATTCCTACTAATAAAAGTAGGATAGCCGTAAATAAAATCCAATGTTTTTTCATTTTTTAAAAAGTTTTGATGTTAATATTAAAATAATAATCACGTGATTCCGGAACAAAACTATCACGTCCTTGGGTAATATCAAAACTTCTGGGATATATGGTTACTTTTTGTGATAAGCTGCAAGATGGAGTTATGAAATGGTAGCTTTTGGGATGATTAGCTAAGGGAGTTTATAATTTTTTGGGAGTGATTACGTGAAACGGGAATTTCTATCTCGATGTTTTTGAGTACTAATTTCAATTCTTGCGAGTTGCCTTTTACTGATTCAACATTGTCCATGTTAACGATAAACGCCCTATGACATTTTACTAATGAGGAGTATTGTGCTGTTTCAGATTCAATACGTTTTATAGTGCCTCGTAAAAGCATCTTAGCAATTTTGTTGTCTTGCCAATAATAAACCTGGATGTAATTACCCACAGATTCTATATATATCAAATTGGATAATTCAACTTCGAGTTTGTCTTTTCCGTTATCAGCAATTAGAACAACTGCTTTTTCAATGTGTCTGTTAATCGGCTTTGCTATCAATAAATCATTTACTTCGGCAGCAGTTTTAAGATTATGCGCTAATTTGATGTTGTATGAAATAAGGGTCACTGCAACAACCGGAAAGATTCCGACAACAACTGTGAAAAGTTGAAATATTATAAATCCTTTAATTCCAGCGAACATTAGGAAAATCATTGAGCTATAAAAATAGTTTCCAGTGCCAATAGTAAAGATTATCCACGAAAGCCAAAGAATCTGTTTTCCAATAGTCCAATTGGAAAACCATTTTTCGAAGATTCGCGTAATAACAAACAGATTAATTATCAGAATAATAAAAGTTACTCCACCATATCCCAAAAGTACAATGGGTTTATAATTGGATTGGTAATATGACAATCCAAACGGCTGAAACAATAGCATAAATAGAGCAATAAAAAGGCTGATGATAATAATCAACTTCCATTTATTAGCTATCCGAAGGTAAGGTTGATTAATGTATTCTTTTATCACGTTGTAATGTTATGTTTGTCTGTCTGTTTATATTAAAGCTTCTACAGTTATACAAATATGTTTTTCTTTACCGTAAGAACGTTTCGCTAATACGCCCATACAATTGAATTATGCTAATGGATAAAACCAATAAGAAAGTCGCAATTCAGGGAAGTAGTGCAGTTTTAAAAATTAAAAACAGAAACAATCTTTTATTTTACCTCTGGAACTTCCTATCAGGTAAATCAAATTTCATCTATTGCATAAACTTTTATGCTCAAATCCTTTGTCAATCGATTTTAGCTTCTTTCTGCTTTTTCATTGTTAATGCTATTCCAATTATCATAAAAGCAATAAAACTTGGATATATGACAAAGAAAGCGGAATGGTTTGTCACCACTGATAATCCTAAAGCAAGAACTATATGCAAAATGGCCGTAATGATAACACCAAATGTTCCGATAGTAAAAAAAGGATGAAGTTTTTTCATTTTATTTCTTGTTAAATTGTATAATAAAGAGAGAGTAAAATTCGCAATTATTTATGAATGCAGTTTGAAAAAAAGGTGAACTACAGCGCTTTTAGGGTAAATTAAATCTGAAACTCAGTGCCAATCCATCAGCCCAAACACGGTTGTCGCCAATGAGGTTGAAGGCAGGTTTATAATCTAAGCCTATTGTAAATGGAGCAGTTGGGAACGTGTATTCCAGTCCTATAATCAGATCGACTCCTACAATGGTGGAGGAATCGTTGTCATCGTCATCGTCCCATTCGTAATCGTCGAAAAAACCAATATGACCACCCACTCCCAAATAATAATCAAATCGCGGGGCATTCGGTAACCGGTATTGCCACTCATACAATCCTGTTATAATTACTCCATCCCAGCGGAAGTTTAAAATACCTTCCATCGCATTGTTTGGATTTACAAAATGTTTCACGGTGAGCCCATTAAAAAATCCTACGCGTGCACCAATTCCGGTTTTGTAGTACTGAGCACTAATGGTAGAGGTCATTGCAAGCAATAAAGCTATAATCAAAAATGTTTTAAGTTTCATATGTTTAAGATGTGGTTTCTGTTCCTAAAAGTTGACATTTATCCTATGTAAACAATGACAACATTTAAAAAGTTTATTTTTTGTCATTGATGAAAATAGGGGGAACAGAGCTAATTTCTTTCTTTCAAACATGATTGTCTCTTTTTGAAAAAAAGAAAAACCGCACTCTAATTATATAGAATGCGGTTTCAATGGAACTGGATTAGTTTTATTTAATTTATATTAAATCGTAGATTGAGTGCCAATCCATCGGCCCAAATATGGTTGTCGCCAATGAAGTTGAAGGCGGGTTTATAGTCAAGACCAATTGTAAATGGTGCAGTAGGGAATGTATATTCCGCTCCTATCACAATGTCGGCACCTAATACAGTTGAGGCATCATCGTCCCATTTGTAGCTGTCGAAAAACCCAATGTGCCCTCCAATACCTAAGTAATAATCGAAACCCGGTGCATTTGGAATCGGACTTTGCCATTCATACATACCGGTAACAATTGCACCACCCCAACGAAAATTCAATATTCCTTCGATTGCATTGTTAGGGCTAACAAAATGTTTTACGGTTAGCCCGTTAAAAAAACCTACTCTCGCACCAATTCCCGTTTGGTAATTCTGTGCACTGATAGTAGTGGTGAGCATTAGCAGAATACCTGCTATTAAAAATGTTCTAATTCTCATAGGTCAAAGTGTTTAATTAAACAAAATTTGTTTTATGGTTCTTGCTATTGTATATTTAACAAATACTTCTTGAAAAAGTTTGTTGAAACTCCATTTGCTTTCCATAGCTAATAAATCTTTGCTTGTTTTAATTGAAGAATAACAACTTTGAGTGATGAAAGTGTATTCTAAAATGCAAGAATCGGGATTATTTTGTACTTTTGTCAACAACAATTTTGATGAGATGGAAGAAATTAGATCGAGGATAGTAAAAAAAGTGATTAAAACTTTAATGCCCCTGATAATAGGGATTGCTGTTCTGTGGCTTTTGTATAAAGACATCAATTTGAACGAACTGTGGGAAATAATCAAATCGGCGAACTTCTATATTATTGCTTTTTCACTGCTGTTTGGATTGGCAGGCAATATATTTCGGGCATTACGTTGGGAGTTAACCATTCAATCCTTAGGGTACTATCCCAAACGCATGAGTTTGATATACGCTGTAATGGGAAATTATGCTGTGAATTTTCTGTTGCCTCGCGCCGGAGAGGTTTGGCGGAGTGGCGTTATCACTAAATACGATAAAGTACCCTTGTCTGCAACATTTGGAACACTTATAGTTGATCGATTTTTCGATGTTGTGGCTATGTTGTTTATTTTGTTGCTCTGCTTTGCACTCGATTTTAATTTTTTCATCTCTTATTTCAATTCCAATCCCGCAGTGGGTTCGGGATTGATTGCGACCTTTAGCTCTTTCTGGTTCTATGCCACTATTATTGCAGTTTCTCTGTTATTGTATCTATTGTTTCGGTTTCTTCCGAATTTTTATCTCCTAAAAAAAATAAAACTTTTTTATCGGGGAATAAAGCAAGATATATTGATGGTGAGAAAAATGAAACAAAAAGGTCTGTTTGTTTTTTACACTTTACTCTGCTGGTTTGGATATTATTTGTACTTTTACTTTTGCTTCTATGCTTTTGGTTTTACAGAGCATCTGGGACCCGTTGCGGGATTGCTGGTGTTTGCTATGAGCAGTCTGGGTGTAGCCGCACCTACTCAGGGCGGTATAGGAGCATGGCACTTTATGGTTATAACTTCTCTGCTGGTATATGGCGTTAGCTACGAGCAAGGAAGTGCATTTGCGGGTGCTGTTTTTACTATTCAATCAGTTTGGCTTATTTTGATAGGAATTTTCAGTATATTTGCAATTCAGTACGTTAAAAGGGATTTGCCCGAAACAACTCAAACTTCAAATAAAGAATCGAACGATAATTAATAAATACACCATAAAATAATCACTATGTCAGCATCAGCAATTTTAAACTTGAATCCACAGAATGTTTGGAAGCATTTTTATGCTATTACGCGTATTCCAAGACCTACGGGTCAGATGAAAGAGATAACCGAATATGTTAAGAAAATAGGGTACGATCGTAACCTTGAGGTAAAGCAAGATAAAACGGGAAATGTGGTAATTATTAAACCTGCATCGAAAGGTTTTGAGAGTAAAGATACTGTAATCCTGCAAGCCCATTTAGACATGGTGCCACAAAAAAATTCTGATGTTGAGCACGATTTTTCAAAAGATCCTATCGATGCTTATATCGATGGCAACGTTGTGAAAGCTCGCTCTACTACATTGGGAGCTGACAATGGAATTGGTGTGGCAATGATTCTGTCAATTATGGAAGATGATACTTTGCAACACCCACAAATTGAAGGACTTTTCACCATAGATGAAGAGGAAGGTATGGATGGAGCATTTGGGCTTCAAAAAGGATTTTTGGAAGGTAAGCTCATGCTTAATTTAGATACCGAAGAAGATGGAGAGCTCTGCGTAGGGTGTGCCGGAGGTGCCGATATGAACATAACTTTTGGTTTTAAAGATGATACCGAATTAGAAAAAGGTGATTCAGCTTATAAATTAAGCTTAACCGGACTTAAAGGTGGACACTCAGGAACTCAAATCGATCTTGGAAGAGCAAATGCCAACAAGTTGATGAATCGGTTTTTGAAAGAATTGGTACGCAACTACGAAGCACGACTGGCGAGTATAAACGGAGGATCGTTGCGCAATGCTATTCCGCGCGAATCGTTTGCTGTAGTAAGCATTCCAGAGCAACTGTCGGATGACTTGCAGGATTTGGTTGAGGAATATCAATCACTTTTCCGGAAAGAATATGCCGGAATAGAAGAATCGATCAATTTTAAAGTGGAAAAAGTTGATATGCCTAAAACTCTTCTGCCTATTGAAGTGCAGGATGATTTGATAAATGCCGTTGAAGGATGCCCCAATGGTGTTATAAGCATGTTAGCTGAATTTCCCGATACAGTGGAGAGTTCTCTCAATCTTGCAATGGTACAATCTTCTCCCGAAAAAATTGAAGTGAAACTTTTAGTGCGTAGCTCTTCGGAAAGTCGCAAAGAGTGGGTTTGTTCATCAGTAGAAAGTGTCTTTTTATTGGCCGGAGCTAATGTGAAAATAGAAAATGAATATCCCGGTTGGCAGCCTAATGCACATTCAGATCTTTTACATGTTATGGAAAAGATTTATTTAGAAAAGTATAACGAAAGACCTCACGTAAATGTGATTCACGCAGGATTGGAATGTGGAATAATTCAATCAAATGTGAATGAGGATTTGGATATTGTTTCATTCGGACCCACTATTCGTGGTGCGCATTCCCCCGATGAATATGTAGAAATTGCAGCAGTTGAAAAATCGTATGAATACTTACTCACAATTCTTGAAGAGATAGGATAACGAAATTTGATGGTGATTAATGGAAACTTCATCAGCAAGTTCTTTATCAATCACCTTTCTTTATGAAAATGAACAAAACACTTATAGTATATGCTTCGCGCCATGGTACTACTGCTGCCTATGCAAAGAAACTGTTGCAGATGTTGCATGGAAATGTGGATCTATGCTTTTTGAACGAACGCGAAAATTCACTTCCCGACTTATCTGTTTACGATACGTTTGTGATTGGTGGGTCCATACATTATGGCAAAATCAATAAATCGGTTACAAGATTTACCAAAGACAATTTTGAATTGCTCAAAAACAAACGTCTGGGACTCTATGTCACCTGCTATTATGAAGATGAAAAAGCACAAGAGCAATTAAACAACGCATATCCGAAGGAACTGCTTGATAAAGCTTTGGTCACCGATTATTTTGATGGAGAATTGCTCTTTCCAAAAATGAATGTTTGGGAAAAATTTATTGCAAAAATGGTGCTCAAATCGGATGAAATCAGACCAAGAATTTCAAAACGAAAAATCACAGATTTTGCAAATAAGCTAAATAACGAGCATGAAAAATAAGCTCAAAAAACAGATTGTCATTCCCGTAGCAATATTGATATATACCTTTGCGATTGCAATATATGCGGCTAAGAAATATTATACCCCTGAGAATAGAAGAGCATATTTTTTTGTTATAGGTGTGAATGTAGTTTTGGCTGTTGTCCTCTATTTTATTTTGAAAAGGAGAGAGTCTTTCCGAGAGAAAAATAAAAAATAAGAACATATCATATTTAAACAGATCTATGCTGATTTTATTTTATATGCGGCTCACCAAATCAATATTACACGTTGGCTTTACTATAGAATTAAATCACAGATTAAAATTATAATTATGACAAACAGAAGAGATTTTATTAAGAAAGTAACTGCCGGTACTGCGGGAATTGCTCTTGGAAGCAATACAATACTTAAAAGTAGCACAATGGGCATCTCTGCAAAAAGCTACGGACGTATTATTGGAGCAAATGATAAAATTAATGTTGCGATTTTAGGATTAGGGCGTAGACTTGGTGCTTTTTACGAACCCATTTCACAAAAACAAAACAACATTCACCTCTCGTACTTGTGTGATGTGATGAGAAGTCAGCGCGAAAAAGGAGCTGCAAATTTTGCGAAATATATCGATTATAAACCCAAATTAGAAAACGACTTACACAAAATAATTGATGATTCAGAAGTAGACGCTATCATTAATGCTACGCCCGATCATTGGCATGCACCCAGCTCCATAATGGCACTGAAAGCGGGGAAACATGTATATGTGGAAAAACCATGTAGTCACAATATGCATGAGAGCGATCTGTTGGTAGCTGCTCAGAAAAAATATGACAAAGTGGTGCAAATGGGAAACCAACAACGCTCTTCTGATCATACAATTGAAATAATCAATGAAATCCATAGTGGCATTATTGGAACTCCCTATAAAGCTGTTGCATTTTACACGAATCAACGTGGTGAAGTACCTGTGCAAAAGAAAGCTCCGGTGCGCGACGGATTAGATTGGGAATTGTTTCAAGGTCCTGCGCCACGCAGAGACTATACATCCGAAACATGGGATTACAACTGGCATTGGTACGGTTGGGATTATGGAACAGCTGAAACCGGAAACAATGCTACTCACGAACTTGACATAGCCCGCTGGGCTTTGCAAGTGGACTATCCAATTCGTGCCGATGTTCAAGCCGAGAAAAGACACTTTTTGGATGATGGCTGGGAAATGTATGACACTATGTATGCTACTTTCAAATTTGCAAATGGTACTGTAATTAATTGGGACGGGAAAAGTCGCAATGGTTATGATACATATGGTGGTGGGCGTGGAACAATTATTTATGGCAGCGAAGGCTCTGTTTTTGTTGATCGTGATAAATATATATTGTTTGATCGTTCGGGTAAAAAAATAAAAGATAACACCTCTGCAGCTAAAGAAGGAGGCACTGCCTTAGGTGGTGGTGGCGACATGACGACAGGACACGTTGTAAACTGGTTTAACACCATTCGAGGAAAAGATAAACTGACCTCACACATCGCCGAAGGCGTTATAAGTCAGGCAATGGTGCACTACTCCAATATTGCATATCGCATCAACAGAGGCTTTGACATTGATGATAAAACAGGTCGTATGTTCGATCGCGATGCAATGGCATTGTGGAGTCGTGAGTATGAGCCGGGCTGGGAGCCAACGGTGTAGAAAAAGAATCGTGCATCTGCACAACTACTGTTTATCTTTTTTTTCATTGCCGGCAATTAGTGCAGAGACTATTGGCTTTAGTCACATTCCTCTCAAGCTCTAAAATACTTTGAAGATGTGGCTAAAGCCGGAACCGGATAAGATTTGAGAAGTTTTAAAAGAAAAGTTATATATCGAATTAAAAAACAAAACGCATGAAAAAAATTATTCTATTTTCATTTTTACTTCTCAATTTAGGATTAGTTTTTGGACAAGATAATCCATTAAAAAAATATGCAAATGCGGAGGGTATTACATCTGTAGTTGTTACACAGAAAATGTTGTCGATTATCCCTATTGACTCTTTTGTTAAATACGAGGGGCTTAACTTAAAAGATTATTTAGATAAAATAAACTCCATAAATATTTATACATCAACTGATAAAGTCGCTGCAAGCAAATTATTATCGTTTGCAAACGATCTAATGAAAACCTCTTCGTATGAAAAGCTGATTGAAGTGAACTCAGAAAAAGTTGAAAAGACAGATCTTTATATTAAAAACAAAGGGAATCTAATCTCTGAATTAATCGTGATTGTAAAAGGGGGAGAAGATAAAAATGTTGTGATGCAATTTATGGGAGATTTTACCATAGAAGATATTAAACAGATGACTCAATAAAACAGGAATAATCTCTCTATGAGATTTTGAATACAAAAACGACTGCTCTTTGGATTTTGGCAGTCGTTTTTTTTGCAACTAACTTTTCTTTTTGAGATTAAGCAAAACATGCGTATTTTTGTTCAAAATCTTCACTATGCGCTACTTTCTTATTTTATTTTTATTTACTCAACTTCAAGTTGTTTCTACCCAAACGAACAATTATAAATTCAGGGTTTATCTCAGAGATAAACCCACAATGGATTCAGTCTCCGGAGATCCATTGTTTTTTTTATCACAGAAAGCTTTAGAAAGAAGAAAAGAACAGGATGTACGGATTGATTCTACAGATTATCCCGTTTCCAAAACTTACAAAAAAGAGATAACTAACTTGGGCGTACAAATTGTTACAGAAAGCAGATGGTTCAATACGGTTGTGGTTCAATGCCCGGATAGTGCTGAAATCGATAAAGTTGAGAATTTAGATTTTGTCGATTCGGTAAAATTTGTGTGGCGAGGTCAATCCTATTCCAATTCTAACGAAATACGTCCGCGTTTATCTTCCCCAGATTGCAGTTCTGACACACTGCGTGAAAGTCTTTTTGGAGCTTCAGCTCATCAGTTTGCACTGCACAATGCGCAAAATATGCTCACTGCAGGTTTCCGAGGGAAAGGCATCGATATAGCTGTAATAGATGCCGGCTTTACGAATATTGATGTGATACCTCCTTTTGTCCATTCGTTTGTATCCGGCTATAAAAATTTTGTGCCCGATGGTCATATCTTTTCAGCCAGTGATCACGGAACAAAAGTAGTTTCTACGATGGCGTTAAACGTACCTCACAAAGTAATGGGGAGTGCCCCACAAGCATCTTATTTGCTGCTGCGTTCTGAAGATGAGGAGAGCGAGTTTCCGGTTGAAGAAGATTATTGGGTTGCAGCGGTGGAATATGCAGATAGTTTAGGAGTGAAACTTGTAAATACTTCGTTGGGATATAATCGTTTTGATGATTCTACGCTGAATTATACCCACAAAGAATTAACCGGTAAAAGATCACTTATTTCACGTGCTGCAGATACGGCTTTCGATAAAGGAATACTTGTTGTAGGTAGCGCCGGAAATGAAGGAAACAAAGCTTGGGAGAAAATAACTATGCCGGCCGATTCAAAAAAAATGTTGACCATTGGTGCAATTGGTACAGATAGTACAATAGTCTCTTTCAGCTCGCGGGGCCCAACGGCCGATGGCCGAATAAAGCCTGATTTGGTATCGGTGGGGAGATCAACTTTAACAATTGGTCAAAACGGAATTATTGGTTACACAAACGGAACTTCTTTTTCGTCACCTTTTTTAGCCGGTCTTATTGGCTCATTGTGGTCTGTAAATCCGCAACTAAATCGGAATGAATTGATAGAAATTGTTCGAAGTTCCGCACATCAATTCCATTCTCCGGATTCCATATTTGGGTACGGCATTCCCGATTTTAAAATTGCCTACGATCGTGTACTGAAAACATTGAAACAAGAAACAGAAAAAGCCACCGCAGAATTAATGAATGTATCGATAACGGACGATGGGAAATTGATGGTTGAACTAAACGAACCGGAATATCAGACTTACAGCTATTCGGTTCGGATATTAGACGAAAAGGGAGATATACTGATAAATAAAGACTTTGAAACGTCAGACTTCACTTATAATTTATCGGCGCAACAGAAAAAAGAAAATGTAGAATTCTTTATTGTTGTGCAATCACCTTTCAAACAGAATACGTTGCGTCTTAAAATTTAATTTGTATCGAAATGGATGAAACTGTTTTTTCGTTATCGGAGCTAAACTTAAGTGTAAAGGAAACCATCAGGGAAACCTTTAACGAAACTTATTGGGTTCGTGCCGAAACAAGCGACGTAAGACATCACCGAAATGGGCATTGCTATTTGGAATTCATTGAAAAGGCGCGTGATGGACAATCCATTGTTGCGAAAGCAAGAGCTACTATTTGGTCCAACACGTTTGCTTTGTTAAAACCTTACTTTGAGCAGGAGACAGGACAGGCTTTTACTTCAGGATTAACAGTATTGGTACGAGTGTCAATCGATTTTCACGAAATCTACGGATATGGATTGTTTGTAACAGATATTGATCCGTCGTACACAGTGGGTGAAATTGCACGCAACAGGATCTTGGTTCTGAAAAAACTGGAAGAGGATGGGGTACTAACTTTGAACAAAGAGTTGCCATTGCCTGAACCGCTCAATCGAATTGCCGTTATTTCATCACCCTCAGCAGCAGGATACGAAGATTTTCACAGTCAATTAGATCATAATAATTTGGGAGTGATTTTTTATATGAAACTTTTTCCTGCTATTATGCAAGGCGACAAGAGCGAAAGCTCAATTATATCGGCTTTAGAACAAATATATGAATTTAAACACCTTTTTGATGTGGTTGTTATTATTCGAGGAGGAGGTGCATCGTCCGATTTAAATTGTTTTGACTCGTATGACTTGGCTACACATTTCGCTCAATTTCCTTTGCCCGTAATTAGTGGAATCGGTCATGAAAGAGATCTGACTGTGATTGATGCGGTGGCACATACGCGTGTGAAAACACCTACTGCGGCAGCAGAATTTCTCATCAACAAAGCATCCGTCACAATCAATGAATTAATGGATTTGCAAGACAGGTTAATTGATACTACCCGCACTATCTTAACCCACGAAGAGCATCAGTTAAATGCATGGTCAAAAGATTTGTATCATCATGCGAAATCCCTTTTGCATACAACGAAAAGCGACTTGCTTTTCTTAAAAGATAAATTGAAAAGCAGTGTAAAACATGCGTTAGAGAAAGAGCAATTTGCGATTCAGAAATATGAACATTTTGTTTTGCTTTCCTTGCCGGAAAATATGTTGAAACGAGGATATACTATAACTACAAAGAACGGAAAAACAATCAAATCAGTTTCTGATATCGAAATGGGAGATATGATTAAAACCCAATTCTCCGATGGAGAAGTAGATTCTAAAATTGTAGATAAACGATAATTATATGAAAAACGAAGAGATTACTTATACGGAAGCAAAAGCAGAAATAGAAAAAATTGTCGCTCTTATTGAGTCGGACGAATTGGATGTGGACGAATTATCGACCAAGGTAAAACGCGCATCAGAATTAGTAGCTTTTTGCAAGCAAAAACTGACTGAGACCGATACCGAGTTGCAAAAAATATTAGAAGAACTAAACGCATGAAAACTCCCGGACATAATGCAGTAGTAATTGTTGCCGGAGGCAAAGGGTTGCGAATGGGGGCAGAGGTTCCCAAACAATTTCTGCCATTGAAAAAAAAACCGATACTTATGCGAACCATCGAAAAGTTCTATGAGTTTGATAATACTATAAAGATTGTGGTTGTACTGCATGCACATTATATAGCGTATTGGGAAGAGTTGTGTGTGGAGTATAAATTTGAAATACCTTGTCAAATAATTGAGGGAGGTGATACTCGGTTTCAATCCGTTAAAAACGGATTAAGCCTAATTCAAGATCATAAAACTGTTGGCATACATGATGCAGTTCGTCCTTTTGTTACAAAAAAACTAATTGCCACATGCTATCATCATGCAAAAAATGAAAAATGTGGTGTGATTCCAGTGGTGGACGAAAAAAATAGTTTGCGACAGATTCAGGGCTCAACGCATAAACCACTGGATAGAACCGGAATAAAAATTGTGCAAACGCCGCAAGTCTTTCCGGCTCATCTAATCAAAAATGCTTACGAAACGCCATACAATCCTCAGTTTACAGACGATGCAACGGTTGCAGAAAATGCAGGAGTGCATATAATGCTGACTCAAGGCGAAGATTCAAACATAAAAGTAACAACATTAATGGATATGGAGTTTGCATTGTTTCTATTGAAAAAAGAATAATGGAATCATTTTGTCGAAAAAGGGGTGTTGTTTGTCCATAAAAACATCGTTTTTGCAGATAAAAGCAAAAAAAGGGCGCAAAATGTAAATATCTACAAGAAAAGAGCTATTTTTGTGATATAACTATA
Source organism: Dysgonamonadaceae bacterium (assembly GCA_028696875.1). Classification (GTDB taxonomy): domain Bacteria; phylum Bacteroidota; class Bacteroidia; order Bacteroidales; family Dysgonomonadaceae; genus UBA2632. The sequence continues at coordinate 283 of JAQVGF010000046.1, read as the reverse complement.
AAAAGAATTACAATGGAGAAAATAGACAAGCTGGACAGACAGATTTTAGAAATTATTTCACAAAATGCACGCATTCCATTTCGCGATGTTGCAGAACAATGCGATGTTTCAAGGGCTGCAATTCATCAACGTGTGCAACGAATGATCGAAAACGGTGTTATTACAGGATCAGGATATCATGTCAATCCAAAGGTTTTGGGGTTTTCAACCAGCGCATACATTGGCGTTAAACTTGAAAGAGGATCGATGTACAAGGATGCTGTACCGGAATTTGAGAAAATTT
>JAQVGF010000226.1:1407-3178 GCA_028696875.1 Dysgonamonadaceae bacterium | reverse complement strand
GACGAAAGCTTCCGCCAAGTCGGAACAGGCCTTGTCTTTGCCGTTTTCTTATCAAAGACTCAAAACAAGGAGTTTTCGGGCAGACACTAAGTATAATAATTGCGAGAAATGCTTATCTGTAGGTACTGATAAGATGATATCCTCAGTTCGCTCCAAAACGAGCTCTTTTTACAAAGACGATATATAACCTATTTAATACATATAATTTATGAACCAAATCATGCAGTGCGTTCCCAACTTTAGTGAGGGACGCGACAAGGAGAAAATTGACAAAATTGTTGAGTCATTCAGAGGAAAAGAGAGTGTGAAACTATTAGATTATGGTTTCGACCACGATCACAATCGCCTCGTTGTAACCGCCGTAGGCGAACCACAAGAATTGAAAAACGCAGTAATAGAAGCCATTGGCAAAGCTGTTGAACTGATAGATATGACCATTCATCGCGGACAACATCCGCGCATGGGCGCGGTGGATGTGGTGCCTTTTATTCCAATCAAAAATGTAACAATGGATGAGGCAATTGCTACTTCAAAAGAAGTGGCGCAAGAGGCAGCCGAAAAATATGGCTTGCCGGTATTTCTTTACGAAAAGTCGGCATCTGCAAAGCATCGTGAAAATTTGGCCACAGTACGCAAAGGAGAGTTCGAAGGAATGACCGAAAAGATGAAATCACCCGATTGGCAACCCGATTTTGGGCCTGCCCTGCCACACCCAACAGCCGGCTGTGTTGCAATTGGTGCTCGTATGCCTTTAGTTGCCTACAACGTAAATATTGGAACCGACAAATTGGAAATTGCCCACGCTATTGCGAAGAATCTCAGACATGTAGGGGGAGGTTTGCGATTTTGCAAAGCGATGGGTGTACAATTAGTTGACAGACACATTGTACAGGTTTCTATGAATCTCACCGATTATACCCGCACTGCTATTTATCGTGCACACGAAATGGTGCGCATGGAGGCCAATCGATATGGTGTTCCCATTGTAGGAGCCGAAATTGTTGGATTAGTACCTTTGCAAGCCTTAACCGATACGGTGGAATATTATTTGGGCTTAGAAAACTTTTCGGTGAATCAGGTATTAGAAACGAATTTAATGGAGTAAATTTGTTTCTTAAACGAATAACATGAATATAATTGAGGCAGTTGATTTAAATCAGCTAATTGAGATAATTGCGGTAGTCTTTGGTGTCTTGAGCGTTTGGTACGCCCACAAAGAGAATATATGGGTGTTCCCGTTGGGAATTATAAATGTGTTGATTTACATATACATTTGCATATCGGCACGGTTGTATGCCAATGCGGGTATCAATGTAGTATACTTTCTGACCAATGTTTATGGATGGTACATGTGGTCACGTACAAATGAAGACCAAGAATCATTGCAAATATCGCGTAATACCAACAAACAAAATGCTTTGTGGCTTTTGTCCGCAATTATTCTGTATGGAATAATTGTTTGGATATTGCGCGCAGCGAATCAAGACGACCCCGAGTACTTAAACTCTATACTTCCGTGGATTGACGGATTAAACACCTCGTTTTTCCTGTGCGCTACTTTTTTAATGGCACTAAAAAAGATAGAAAATTGGCTGTTTTGGATTGCGGGGAATATTATTTCAATTCCTATCTATTTTTCGCAAGAACTCTATTTCACCAGTTTGCAATACGCCATTTTTTTGGTGATAGCCATCATGGGATGGAGAGAGTGGAACACTCGGTGGAAAGAGAGATCTGTGGTATGAAGTGTGTGGTGATGTGAGGATGTGGT
>JAQVGF010000226.1:0-1307 GCA_028696875.1 Dysgonamonadaceae bacterium | reverse complement strand
TAATTCCGAATCTCGATTTCCGAATCCCGATTTTATTTCTTATTCAAAAAACCTTATTTGAATTTATATATAGACCTTAGTAACATGAACAACCTAATTATAAAAAATGCTGCCCAAGTAGTAACTTGTAGCGGATTTGAAGGAAAACAAGGAGCAGAAATGTCCAACTTAAACGTTATTGAAAACGGAACAGTAATTGTGACTGACGGTATTATTTCGCATCTGCTTAAAAAGGGCGAATCGATACCCATAAACACATCGGAATACGAAAAGATTGATGCAACCGGCAAAGCTTTATTGCCCGGGTTTGTGGATCCGCACACTCATTTTGTTTTTGGAGGTTATCGCGAAGAGGAATTTTCATGGCGTATGCGTGGCGATAGTTATATGTCCATTATGGAGCGTGGCGGAGGAATTGTAAACACTACTAAAGCTACACGTGCTGCTACAGAAGATGAACTTTATACTTCTGCAAAAAAGCGCCTTGACGATATGCTCGAGTTGGGCATTACCACTGCCGAAGGCAAAAGTGGATATGGTTTGGACAAAGAGACGGAGATGAAACAGTTGCGCGTAATGCGTCAATTGAACCAGGATCACCAAATAGACATTGTCTCTACATTTATGGGCCCACACGCCACGCCTGCCGAATGGAAGGGTAAAGAAGATGAATTTATCGATTTCAATATCAAAGAGATGTTGCCTTTGGTGGCAAAAGAGAACTTGGCAGAGTGTGCCGATATTTTTTGTGAAAAAAATGTGTTTACTATTGAGCAATCCCGCCGATTTCTGACTGCAGCACGCGAGCACGGTTTTTTGTTAAAGATGCATGCCGATGAAATTGTACAATTCGGCGGAGCTGAATTAGCTGCGGAGCTAAAAATATTGTCTGCTGACCATTTGTTGCAAGCTTCGGATGCAGGAATTAAAGCAATGGCCGAAAGCGGAGTTGTTGCCACCCTTCTTCCACTTACCGCTTTTTCGTTGCGCGAAGAATATGCGCGCGGTCGCTATATGATTGATGCCAATTGTATGGTTGCCTTAGCAACCGACCTCAACCCCGGCAGTTCTTTCACTGCTTCTGTTCCTTTACTATTTGCTATTGCTTGTATCTATATGAATCTTTCACCTGAAGAGGCAGTTACGGCTTTCACCATCAATAGTGCAGCTGCCATCAATCGTGCCGACACTGTGGGAAGTATCGATGTTGGCAAACAAGGCGATATGATCTTGTTGAAGTACCCATCTTATAAGTTTTTGCCTTATTATGTGGGGATGAATTGTGTGGAGACGGTGGTGAAGAAAGG
>JAQVGF010000045.1 GCA_028696875.1 Dysgonamonadaceae bacterium | reverse complement strand
AGTAATATCACAGCAGTGTTTGCATCCGGATCAATAGTAATTGATGTACCAGTGTATCCTGTATGCCCATATGTGTTTGGACCAAAAAGGTCGCCGTTGTTTGAAGCGTAAGGAGTAAAAATATCCCATCCGGGTGTACGACCAATAGTTTTAGTAGCTCTTGGAACAGTACGCATAGTTTTAACTCCCAATGGGCTGAGGATTCTTTTACCATTGTACTCTCCGTTGTTTTGCAAAGCTGCAACAAGAATAGCCAGATCATTAGCATCAGAAAAAAGCCCGGCATTTCCGGAAATACCTAAATTCATAACACGAGCCAGCGGATCGTGAACAGTGCCTTTTAATACTATTCCATCTTTCATGCGTTCAGTTGGTGCCGTTCGCGCCAGGGTTTCACCGGAGGGAAGATAGTCGGTATGTGTCATACCCAAAATATCATATATATTTTCTTTGGCAAACGTGCGTAAACTTTGCTTCGTTATGGTTTCGATAATCCGTTGTAGTGTGATGTAGTTCAGACAACTGTATTGAAAGTCTGTTTGAGGTTCAAAATCGCGCTTAACGTTTGCAATATATTCTATTATTTGATCGGGACGACTTGTTACGCGCTCTTTTTCTAATTGTGCCACGGGTGCATAAGGAGGCAACCCGGATGTATGCGTCATTAAATCGATTACACGAATATCTTTTTTGCCGTTTTTATCTGTCCATCCTTTAAAGTTTGGTATAAACAGATTAACTTTGTCTACAAATCGTAATTGTCCGCGCTCTACAAGAATCATGACAGAAATTGCAGTAGCAACGGGTTTTGTTATGGAAGCAAGATCAAAAACTGTATTTACGTCCATCGGAATGGAAGAAGGAAACACCTGTTTATTTCCATAGGCTTTTAAATAAGCCATTTTGCCGTCTTTCACAACTGCCAGCACAGCTCCCGGTATCTCTTTGTTGCGGATGGCTTGTTCAATGATTCCATCTGCTTGCAGCAGTCGTTTTGAGCTCATGCCCACCTCTTCCGGAGAAACGTGTTGTAGCTGTTGGGCATTTATTTGTAGAGCAAATAAAAATGTTGCGAAAAATATGAGAATTAATTTCATGATGTTTTTAACTGATTGTTGAGATCTTTTATAACAAAAACAAAGATACGTTTTTTTTGTGATTTTGTAATTTCGTTTTTTCGTTTTTCTCTGATTTTGGTTTAATCGCTCACCGATGTCCCGCATTGCTAATGACATTAAACATGCAGTGGCAAGCTCTTGACCTACAATTCAACCAATAATCTCTAACCTCCAATCTCTAACCCTTTCCTACTTATCACTCCATCTCTCGCTCGCGTCGATTTTGCAATCGGTTTGCCCTGTGGAATAATGCTTTGCATTAAAATCTCTGATTTTATTCCACATGGTGAATGTCGCGTAAGCGAAATACTTCCTCCAGATACAGCACACAAAAGTTGTAAATTGAATGTGCAAATAAATGGGTGAGCTTTTTTGATAAGCTTATAAGGTTGACTTGCTAGAGTGTAACCCGAGTTACTAAGGTTTTAAAATGCAGAGAATAAGGTTTTTTGAATACAATAGGAATTCGGAATTCGAAAATCGAAATTAGGGTGCAATGGTACAATATTTAACCCATGTAATGTGTACCGTCAACTGTCTTACCTGTTCATTCTTCACTTTTCATTCTTCAATTTGTCATTTGTCACTCTTAACTCTTCATTCTTCATTCTTCACTCTTAATTCTTAATTCTTCACTCTCACCCTCAACGCCTTCCTAGCCCACAAAGTCTGCACCACACTTCTCATCAATAAATAGACAATAAACGACAACCACAATGCATTATTACCTAAAAATGATTTTGTGGAGTAATAACAAACAAAAAAACTCATCGCAGATAGTATCATCGCATTTCGCATCTCTTTAGATGCAGTAGCACCAATAAAAATACCGTCCCATAAAAAAGCGGCAAAGCCGGTTATAGGTATCAATATTGTCCAGAATATAAATGACGTTGCAACGGAAATTACTTCTTGGTTGTTGGTTAAAATCTGTAGTATTTGACGTGGAAAAAAAATATACAACACTGCAGAGAAAGCACTGACAATAAATCCCCAAAAAAACAATCTTCGGATCATATACCTTAATAACAATTCACTTTTTGCTCCAATATATCTGCCTGTGAGAGCTTCACCGGCATATGCAAAACCATCCATAAAATAAGAGAACAACATAAAGAACTGCATCAACAAAGCATTGACTGCTAAAATGGTATCACCCATACTCGAAGAGGCAAAAGTGAAAAACGTTGTTACCAACGTTAGCATAAAAGTGCGAATGAAAACATCGCTGTTTACTTTAGAAAACAACTTTATAGCATCGGTATTAAATATTGAATTCAGCTTTATATATATACGTAATCTGCCATAAAATTTAAACCATAGAGTGATAGTAACTGCAAATGTAATTAATTGAGAAAGCATGGTTCCCAGCGCAATTCCTTTAATTTTCATATCGAACACAAAAACAAAAGTGAAGCTTAAAACTATGTTTAATACATTATTGAGAATAGCTATTATCATAGGTGTTTTTGCATTTTGCATCCCAATAAACCATCCGTTAAAAGCATAAACAGCCAATACGGCAGGAGCACTCCACACACATATTCGAAAATAAAACTGAACATTTTCTTTAGTTTCGTCACCCGATTTAATAAAGTTGAGAGCAACTTTTTCGATTGGAATTTGAAGCACAACAATAAGTAACCCAAACCCAAAGGCAACTATCAGTGCACGCAATAAAACATTCATGGCTTCGCCAAAATCGCGTGCTCCATATGCTTGGGCGGTAAATCCACTGGAACTCATTCGCAGAAAACCAAAATTCCAATACAGCATATTAAAAATATTGCTTCCCAGCGCAATTGCACCAATATATATGGCTGAACCTAAGTGCCCTGCAATAGAGATATCAATCATTCCTAACAAGGGAACCGTGATGTTTGATATTATATTGGGGAGAGCAAGTCGGAATATTTTTTTATCCATTGTGCAAAAATAATACTTTTTGTTTGTGTTAAATAACAAAAGCAATCTATTTATTTCTTATTTTAACCCGTAGATAGTGTTAAAGGAAAATATATTTTTATACCTTTGTCAATTGAGATTAATTTGTTTGCAACTTTTTAAAATAACAGCACAATAATATTATGGATAAAATTCAAGAACTAACCTCAAAACTTTATGCCGAAGGAGTAGAAAAAGGAAATGCAGAAGCCGATAAAATTATAGCAGAGGCTCAAAAGAAACAAAAGCAAATTCTTGACTCTGCCAATAATAAGGCACAACAAATAATTGATGCTGCAACAAAAAAATCGATAGAAATTAACACCAATGCCGAGTCGGAACTAAAACTGTATGCATCTCAAGCCTTAGAGGCTCTGAAAACAGAAGTTGCAAACATTGTTACCGACAAACTGGCTACTTCAAATGTTAAAGCCGCCATGGAAGACAAAGCTTTTATGCAAAAGCTTATAACCAATCTTATGAAAAATTGGTCGGAGAAGGAAACAATGGTTGTGAGTGTGGAAAACAAAGAGGAATTAGAGAAATATATAAAAGCAAACGCAAAATCGTTGCTTGACAATAAATTAAAGATTGAGTCGGTTAATAATATAAAAACAGGCTTCATTATCGCTCCCGAAGACGGCTCTTATAAAGTGAAATTTGGAGAGGAAGAGTTTATTGAATATTTCAAAGAGTTCTTACGTCCACAAATTCAAAAACTGTTGTTCTAATTAGCTTTTAAAAAAACATTTCTTGATAACCTATGTTTAAAAATCAATATTATTATTTCGTTGCAGGTCTACCTGACTTTTCGTTCGACAGCACAAAACTTCCGTTTACGGTGGAAGAGTTTAAAGAGATGCTTTACGAGGAACTTAAGTTGGACGATAAAAGATTGATTGATAAATATTTTCTGAAAGCAGATAAAGAGAACTTATTAAAACTACTTGCAAATAAAGATGCTGATATTCAAAAAATAGGAGTTTTCTCCCGTGAAGAAATATTAGACTCCATTGCTTCCATCCGCGAAAATCCTGAAGTAAAAAATAAAAACATCCCCGATATTTTCGAAGTTTTCATAAAGCAATGGTTGAAAGAAGATGCCGAGGCAGAAGGCAAACGCTGGGAAGATTTGCTTACTTCATTATACATGGATTACGGAGTTAAGGCAAAAAATTCACTCGTATCCCAATGGTTTACTCTTAACTTAAATATTGGTAATACGTTGGCTGCTATTTATAGTCGCAAATATGATATCGATGTGAAGAGCGTGGTTGTGGGAAATAACCATATTGCAAAAACAATACGAGCCAATGCAAACATGCGTGATTTTGGGCTGGAACAAGAACTTGAATATTTTGAAACGCTTTTAAGAATATCGGAAGAAACAGATATTTACGAACGGGAACGCAAAATAGATAAATTTCGCTGGGATTGGTTAGAAGAAAACACAGTCTTTGATTATTTCAATGTGGAGTATCTTTTTGCCTATTTATGCAAACTTCAAATTTTGGAACGATGGGTACAACTAAATGCCGAAGAAGGCGAACGAGTATTTCGTGAGTTAATCGCAAATATGAAGAAAAATGTTAAATTACCCGAAGAGGAGTGACAACTGAAAAAAGGAAATAGAAACAACTAATATATGTCAACAAAAGGAATTGTAAAAGGAATTATCTCTAACTTAGTTATTGTCGAGGTAGATGGTCCTGTATCACAAAATGAAATTGCTTATATAATTTTGGATGATACAAAACTCATGTCAGAGGTTATTAAAGTAGTTGGTAAGAGTGCTTATGTTCAGGTTTTTGAGAGCACCCGAGGATTAGCTATTAATGCAGAAGTAGAATTTGTTGGGTCTATGCTCGAAGTTGTTCTAGGTCCCGGATTGTTGGAGCGAAACTTGGATGGACTTCAGAATGACTTGGACAAAATGGTCGGTGTTTTCTTAAAACGTGGACAATACACATTTCCTCTTGACGAGGAAAAGCTTTGGAGTTTTAAACCTTTGGCAAAAGCGGGAGATGTTGTAACTGCCGGAGACTGGTTGGGCGAGGTGGACGAAAACTTTCAACCTCATAAAATAATGGTGCCTTTCACAATGACCGAAAAATACACTTTGAAAAGTGTAGCAGACGAAGGAGAATACAACATATACCACATCATGGCTGTAGTTGTGGATAAAGAAGGAAAAGAGATTGAACTCAACATGATTCAACGCTGGCCGGTGAAACAACCTATAACATTCTTCAAAAACAAACCTCGTCCTTACAAGCTACTTGAAACAGGTGTGAGAACCATTGATACTCTAAATCCTATTGTAGAAGGAGGTACAGGATTTATCCCCGGTGCTTTTGGTACTGGTAAGACTGTTTTGCAACATGCAATTTCTAAACAAGCTGAGTCCGATATTGTGATTATTGCTGCTTGTGGTGAGCGTGCAAATGAAGTTGTTGAGATTTTTACAGAATTTCCTAAATTAGAAGATCCGCACACAGGACGCAAATTGATGGAGCGAACCATCATTATTGCAAACACCTCTAATATGCCGGTTGCTGCTCGTGAAGCATCTGTATATACAGCCATGACAATTGGCGAATATTATAGAGCTATGGGATTGAAGGTGTTGCTAATGGCTGACTCCACATCTCGTTGGGCGCAAGCATTGCGCGAAATGAGTAATCGCTTGGAAGAGCTTCCCGGACCGGATGGTTTCCCAATGGACTTGTCATCCATTATTTCCAACTTCTATAGTAGAGCAGGGCACGTTGTCTTGAATAATGATGAAACCGGGTCTATTACTTTTATTGGAACAGTTTCTCCTGCCGGAGGTAACTTGAAAGAACCTGTAACTGAAAACACGAAAAAGGTTGCTCGCTGCTTTTATGCATTAGAGCAAGATCGTGCCGATAAAAAACGTTATCCGGCAGTTAATCCCATTGATTCTTACTCTAAATATATAGAGTATCCCGAGTTTGAAGAGTACATCAAAGAAAAAATATCTGATGATTGGTTAGATAAGATAAATGAAGCCAAAGTTAATTTATTACGAGGCAAGGAGATTGCTGAGCAAATAAATATATTGGGTGATGATGGTGTTCCGGTTGAGTATCATGTTACTTATTGGAAATCAGAGTTGATTGACTTTGTGGTATTACAACAAGACGCATTCGACCCTGTTGATGCTGTAACATCTATTGAACGTCAAGAATATATATTAAATATGGTTACTGATATTTGTCGAACCGATTTTGAATTTGACAACTTCAACAAAGTTGCAGATTATTTCAAAGATGTAATTAATGTTTGCAAGCAGATGAATTACTCGGAATTTAAGTCAGATAAGTTTAATGAATATCACAAACAACTTGATGATTTATTGGAAACTAAATCGATTGGCAACATCACTGAAAAATAAAGCAGAAAGCTACTATAATTATGGCAAAAGCATTTCAAAAAATATACACTAAAATTACGCAGATCACAAAGGCTACATGTAGCCTGAAAGCTACAAATGTGGGTTACGACGAACTGGCAACTGTTGATGGCAGATTGGCGCAGGTTGTAAAAATTATTGACGATGTAATAACTTTACAAATATTTGGTGGCACTGAAGGTATTCCCACAAATGCTGAGGTTATTTTCTTAGGTAAAGCACCATCGTTGAAAGTGAGCGAGCAGTTAGCTGGTCGTTTCTTTGATGCGTTGGGAAATCCAATTGATGGAGGACCTATCCCCGAAGGGGAAGAACGCGAAATTGGTGGTCCATCAGTTAATCCCGTTCGTAGAGACCAACCATCTAAACTAATTGCTACCGGAATTGCTGGTATCGACTTGAACAACACACTTGTTTCAGGTCAGAAAATTCCTTTCTTTGCCGACCCCGATCAACCATTTAATCAAGTTATGGCAACTGTTGCACTCCGTGCAAAAGCCGACAAGATTATTCTGGGAGCAATGGGTATGACTAATGACGACTATTTGTTTTACAAAAATGTCTTTAGTAATGCAGGTGCATTGGATAGAATTATCAGCTTTGTAAATACAACCGAGAATCCACCGGTAGAACGCCTGTTGGTGCCAGATATGGCTTTAACTGCTGCTGAATACTTTGCAGTAGATAAAAATGAAAACGTATTGGTTCTCTTAACCGATATGACCTCATATTCCGATGCTTTAGCAATTGTGTCTAATCGTATGGACCAGATACCATCGAAGGATTCGATGCCGGGTTCTTTATACTCCGACTTGGCTAAAATATATGAAAAGGCTGTACAATTTCCTGCCGGGGGCTCAATTACAATTATTGCAGTGACTACTCTTTCTGGTGGAGATATTACACATGCTGTGCCCGACAATACAGGATATATTACCGAAGGACAGTTGTTCTTACGTACAGATAGTGATATTGGTAAAGTAATAGTTGACCCATTCCGCTCACTTTCACGTCTGAAACAATTGGTTCAGGGAGTCGTAACTCGCGAAGATCATCCACAAGTGATGAATGCTGCTGTGCGATTATATTCTGATGCAGCCAACGCCAAAACAAAATTAGAAAACGGTTTTGATCTTACAGATTATGACAAACGTACCTTAGATTTTGCGAAAGAGTACTCTGAATATATTTTGGCTATTGATGTAAACTTAGACACAACAGAGATGCTTGATACTACATGGGGTTTGTTTTCTTCTCATTTTAGACCCGAAGAGGTGAACATGAAAAAAGAAATGGTAGATAAGTATTGGAAATCGAAAAAAGAGGTTGTAGAAGAACATCAAGAATAGGAAAGTAGATAATTTATGGCTATTAAATTTCAATATAATAAAACATCGCAACAAGCACTTGAGAAAAACCTCAAGATGAGACTGCGTGCTCTCCCAACTCTTCAGAGTAAAGAGAGTGCATTGCGTATGGAGGTGAAAAAAGCCAAAAACCAAATAGAGGAATTAGACAATGAACTGGAAAACCAAATAGGATTGTATAATAAGATGGTGGGGTTATGGACAGAGTTTGATTCTACATTGATACGAGTGAAGGATGTGAATCTTTCAAAGAAGAAAATTGCAGGTGTTCCCATCTTTGTTTTAGAAAGTGTTGAGTTCGAAACTAAACAATTTAGCGTTTTCAATAGACCCAAATGGTTTTTGGATGGAGTAAGTTTATTACAACGTTTAGGAGAAATAGGAATAAAACGCGATTTTTTTGAACTCAAACTTAAAAAATTAGAGTATGCTCGAAAAAAGACAACTCAAAAAGTAAATCTATTTGAGAAAGTTCAGATTCCGGGATATGAAGACGCAATATTAAAGATTAAACGTTATCTTGAAGATGAGGAAAACCTCTCTAAATCTTCACAAAAAATTATGCGTTCTAAAAAGGAAGCAAGAGCAGAAAAGGAGGGTTCGATATGGTAAAAAAAATGCGAAAGTTTTCTTTTTTGATTTATCATAATGATTATGATCTTTTTTTGAAAGATTTGCGAGAACTTGGTCTAATACATGTTGCTCAACAAGATAAAGAAGTGCCGGAAAGCGATGAGTTGAACATATTCATGGACAAGTTAAAGAAATTGCAAGAAGCAAAAAAGAGACTTAAAAGTGCTACACGAGAAGATAAAGTTGAAATACCACTGAATGTTGCAGATACTGAATTAGGATATAAAATTCCGGGAAAAATTGAAGAAATACAAGATCGAATAACAACTCTGGAACAGCAAATTCAGGTTAGTTCCAAAGAGTACGATGCATTGTTGCCGTGGGGTGATTTCAAACCCGAAAATATAAACAAACTGGAACAAGCTGGGTATGTTATCGATTTTTTCTCCATTCAAAAAAGTGCATACAATCCCGAATGGGAAGAGATGTACAATGCGATTGTCATAAACGATAAATCGTCGCGACTTCATTTTGTAACGATAACCAAACAAAATAATGTTTCGGAAAAGTTGCAATTAGAATCGGCAGAACTTCCCGATATCTCTTTAAAAGATCTCTCTGCACTAATAAAATCTTTAAAAATAAAACGGGAAGAGGAAGTAGGAGAATTGAAGGCTTTATCTGCCGATATTCCTTCCATCGATGCAGCAATTGCTGACATAGAATCGCAGATATCCTTAAAAAAAGTAATCTTAAACACCAATCAGGTTGCAGACAACAAGTTGATGCTGATGCAGGGTTGGGCTCCTGCCGATAAAGAGTTGAAAATTGTCAATTATTTGCAATCAAAAGATGCCTATTACGAAGTAAATGATCCCGATCCTGAAGACGATGTACCAATCAAGTTTAAAAACAATAAGTTTTTCAAGCTTTTTGAGCCTATTACAAAGCTCTATATGCTTCCAAAATACAATGAATTAGATTTGACGCCTTATTTTGCACCTTTCTTCATGATATTCTTTGGTTTATCGCTGGGTGATATAGGTTATGGTTTGTTCTTGTTTGTTCTTGCAACCGCAGTAAAAATATGGAAAAGATCCACAATGGAGGATTCCATGAAATCTGTTTTATCTTTGGTGCAGGTATTGGGAGTTTCTGCATTTTTCACCGGTTTTTTGACAGGAGGATTTTTTGGAGTACAAATATACGATTTCAACACCTCTTTTACTCACAAATTGCGCGATAAAGTATTTTTAGACAATAATATGATGTTTAATCTTTCGCTAATTTTGGGAACTATTCAGGTAATCTTTGGAATGGTCATTAAAGTATTCAATCGAACTATTCAGTTCGGATTTGTTTATGGAATATCTACAATAGGATGGATTGTGTTACTCTTAAGTATTATTTTTGCAGCAATTTTTCCGACACTACTCCCAATGATGGGTACAACACATCTGATTATTTTGGCAATAAGTGGCATTGCTATATTCTTAATTAACTCTCCGGGGAAAAATATTTTCTTAAACTTAGGCCTTGGACTTTGGGATACGTACAATATGGCAACCGGTCTTTTAGGCGATATATTATCCTATGTTCGACTGTTTGCTTTAGGTTTATCAGGAGGTATTTTGGCGATGGTGTTTACAGATTTGGCGTTGGGTATGAGCCCCGATAATATTATTTTAGGACCTCTCGTAACTATCATTATTTTCGTAGTCGGACATTCCATCAACATTTTCATGAACACGTTAGGAGCAATTGTACATCCAATGCGTTTGACATTTGTTGAGTTTTTTAAGAACTCTGAATTCAGCGGCGGCGGACAAAAATATCAACCATTTACATAAAAACAAATTATAAAAATCAAATAAATTCAATCAATTATGGAATTCAATCTATTATTAGCTTATATGGGTATTGCAGTAATGCTCATTTTATCCGGAGTTGGCAGTGCTTATGGAGTAACCATTGCAGGTAATGCTGCAGTAGGTGCATTAAAGAAAAACGATGGTGCGTTTGGTAATTTCCTTGTGTTAACGGCACTTCCCGGAACTCAAGGTCTCTATGGTTTTGCAGGCTATTTTATGTTTCAAACTATATTCGGAGTTCTCACTCCGGATATAACCATATTTCAAGCAGCAGCGGTTCTTGCGGGTGGATTAACTATGGGATTCATAGGACTTTTTTCTTCAATAAGACAAGGACAGGTTTGTGCAAATGGCATTGCAGCAATTGGTCAAGGACACAATGTATTTACAAATACACTCGTATTAGCAGTGTTTCCTGAGCTATATGCTATTGTTGCATTGGCAGGAGTTTTCCTTATTGGAAGCGCAATCGTATAAACCAAAGATGGTTAGGAAATTGCTTCGCAACAAAAGAGCAAAGAAAAAACTGCATTTTATTATAAATTGCAGTTTTTTTTGTGTTTTATAATATGCAACTTTCTGCTTTATCATTTTTTGTCCGGTTAAATTGGAGTTCCTCACAGAATGAGTTTATAACTCCAGCTCCATACATCAAAAAGGATGTGAGAACAGGAGTTTTTCTTAGGAGCGTAGAACTCCTACTGTTCATAGAAACATTAAATGTATGTAGCAGGAGCTTTACACGCCCCAGGGAGCTTCTGCTTGGTAACTTTATCGATAAATTGTCAATTTATCGCCTGCGTAAATTATATTATCTTCTACCTCCGGATTCCATTTTTGCAGTTGTTCCACCGTGCATTTGTGTTTTTTGGAAATGGAGAAAAGTGTTTCACCGGCTTTTACCACATGCGTGGTTCTAATTGGAGCGGGTAGGGTAGACTCCTCGGCTGATACGATAGCAGTTTGACGTATTTCACTTTTCTCTTGTGATTTCTCATCATCCGACTTTTCGTTCTTTTTTGGTTTCATAGCCTGTTCCGGCTCAATGGAGACTTTTTCGCTTGTTTGTCTTTTTACGTGTACCGATATTGTGCCATCAGCATTGCGAACATGCGTGGTAGTCTGTTTTTCAGTTTTCGTAAAGTTGTTTTCGGCTCCATTATCGTTTTTCTTTACAGAAAAACTTTGTGTAGCATCCATTTTAGCAGGTTTGTCAGGTATATGTTGAGCTAATAAAATTTTTTCATTCGGTTCAACTTCTTTCTTTTTCTTGGGTTCGATATCCTTTAGAACTCTTCCTCCTCGTAGATAACGTGCTTTGTAATAGGGTTCATCAGATGCAGAAAAAATTACTCCGTAATTGGTAGAAGCATGTAAAAACTTAAATTTCCCGTTGTGTTTCACCTCACTTACAATCCCCACATGACCAACTATTCCGTTACGACTTCGCCCTTCAAAAAAAACCAAATCTCCAACTTGCAGATCTTCCTTACGTTTAACCGTTTCTGCTTGCGCTGCTTGTCCGGCAGAACTGGAATTGAGGCTGTAGCCGAATTCTTTGAATACAAAGGAAGTAAAGCCCGAGCAATCAAAAGAGTTAGGTCCTTTACCGGCATATCGATAAGGTTTGTGCAAATATTTCTTACCATAATCAATTAAATCGTTTTGCACAGATTTAGGTTTCGTAGCTACACTGCTTTTTTGCGAAATGCAGGAAGCTAAAAGAAAAGCTGCAAGGATAAAAAAGGCAAATTTACGATACAAAGAAAAAGGCATATTATTAGAATATGGTTTAGTACAAACGACAAAAATAACCAAATTGAATTAACAATCGCCTTTTAAATCGCCTTTTAACAATAACGCTCACTTTTTAATCAATTGCGTTAATGCGCTTTAAAAAAATCACTTTCTCACAAAAAACAACATCAATACGGGTATTTATTTTTATCTTTATGCTTTCAAAAAAGAGTGGAAAGATTTGAATTGCTTGCAACCACAAAAAAAAATGCTAAAACTTATTTCTGCATTACTTTTTCACGCACGCTTTCCTTATTCTTCTACACGTTTTTATTCAACCTATTTAATTTTAATGATATGAGTTATTTGTTTACCTCCGAATCCGTTTCGGAAGGACATCCGGATAAAGTTGCCGATCAGATCTCGGATGCATTGTTAGACGAATTTTTGGCATACGATAATACCTCGAAAGTTGCGTGTGAAACTTTGGTTACAACAGGACAAGTTATTTTAGCCGGCGAAGTAAAATCGAAGGCATATGTAGATGTGGCAGAAGTGGCACGAAGTGTTATTGCAAAAATTGGTTACACAAAAAGTGCCTATCGTTTTGAAGCTCAGTCGTGTGGGGTATTCTCAAGCATTCACGAACAGTCTGAAGATATAAATAGAGGAGTAGAGCAAGAAGACCCAATGAATCAAGGTGCAGGCGACCAGGGGATGATGTTTGGATATGCAACCAATGAAACCGAAAACTACATGCCTCTTTCGCTGGATTTAAGTCACGCACTTTTATTGGAATTGGCGCATATTCGCAAACATGAATTGCACTTAATGCCTTATCTTCGTCCCGATGCAAAATCGCAAGTAACCATTGAATACGACGAGGATGGAACTCCACTCCGCATTGATACCATTGTGATTTCTACGCAACACGATGAGTTTGTGGCTCCGTCAGATAACACAAAACAAGCGGCTCTGGAAGCAGATGAAATGATGCAACGCGTGATAAAACAAGACATTATAGAGATACTGATACCAAGAGTTAAAGAAAAATATGCACACAATAAAATGGTGCATTCACTCTTTACGGACAAAATAAAATACCACGTCAACCCAACCGGAAAGTTTGTAATTGGTGGTCCGCACGGAGACACAGGTCTCACAGGACGAAAAATAGTTGTGGATACATACGGAGGCAAAGCCTCCCACGGAGGAGGAGCTTTCTCGGGTAAAGACCCGTCAAAAGTAGACCGTTCTGCAGCTTATGCTGCTCGTCACATAGCCAAAAATCTGGTAGCTGCGGGAGTTTCGTCCGAAGTGCTTATTCAAGTGGCTTATGCCATTGGTATTGCCGAGCCGATGAATATTTATGTAAGTACATATGGAAAATCGAATGGCAAGTTTTCCGATATCGAAATTGCGGCAAAAGTTAGGGAATTGTTTGATATGCGACCAAAGGCTATTGAGCAACGTTTAAAATTATTGAATCCTATTTATTTTGAAACAGCATCGTACGGACACATGGGACGTACACCCAAAACAGTGAGAAAAGTTTTCCAATCTCGTTATATGGAAGAGCCCATTGAGTTGGATGTGGAACTTTTTACGTGGGAAAAACTCGATTTTGTTGACAAAATAAAAGAAGTTTTTGGATTGGATAAATAGTTTTTAAGATGATGTGGTGATGTGGTGATGTGGTGATGTGGTGATGTGGTGATGTGATGATGTGATGATGTGGTGATGTGGTGATGTGGTGATGTGATATATTTTAATCAAAGGAGTCCACTCCGAAAACCCTCAAATGCTGATTATTAGTCTTTTTCTGCCCTTTGTCCCTGAAGGGAAAAACCTAAT
>JAQVGF010000225.1 GCA_028696875.1 Dysgonamonadaceae bacterium | reverse complement strand
CCACTTTTATAAAACTCTTTTGCAATAAATGGTTTCAGCATTTTACCCTTGTTTGCCAATGCATTATAAAACATGAGCAAATAGATGGGTGGCACTTGCGATTCGTATCCGAAGGACATCCACGCCAGTGTTGTTTTTGACCAAGGATTGGCTTTATCATTCGGATATCGAATTTGAGATGTACCTTCAATTCCTTTCAATGGAACATCCCATTGCAAAGATTTTGTCAATCCCATCTTTTCCATTCTTTCAACAAACTTTTCCGGATTATTTTGATACGCTTTTAAAGCAATTTTTGTCATCACAATGTTGGAAGATATTTCTATTCCTTCGGTAACGGTTAAATAACCTCTGTCTTCGCCACGCGTCCAATAGTGGTCGCGCACCACACGGCGATTGTGGGTATAAAGCCCATTCCCCACAAAAAACGAATCTGTTGGAGTAACAGCACCATCCTCAAGTGCTGCAAGCACAGTTACCGTTTTGAAGGTAGACCCCGGTTCGTTCATATAGGAAAATACGTTGGGGTTTCCTTCCGCATATACTCCTTTTGAGATTCTGTCTAAGTTGGCGATGCCTTTAATTTCGCCGGTTTTTACCTCCATAATTACAGCACAACCCGATTCTGCATCAATTTCGATAAGTTTGTTGCGCAATGCACGTTCGGAAATGTCCTGAATGTCCGCATCAAGAGTTGTTACTATATCGTATCCATCTTGAGCGGGTATTTCTACCACATCCATCCATTTCCCTTGTATCTTTTGTCTGTTTTTCACTCCCGGTATACCGCGCAAAAGCGAATCGAATTTTAATTCAATTCCACTGGCACCGCCCATGCTCATATCTTTGTATATGCTTCCCACCGTTCGGGTGGCTAATGAACCAAATGGTTTTTTCCGTGAGTTTTTTTCTTCGGCAATCATACCACTACGATTTGAGCGTTGGTTTAAGAAAGGAAGTTTTCGAATCTCTTTGAGTTCTACGTACGAAATGTCTCGTTTTATAAGACGCACATATCGAGTGCGAATTTTCACTTTCTTATTGATACCTTTTGCTTTATTGGATTCAATTTGTTGTTGTTCGTTTTCTCTTTGTTTGTATCCGTTCAGCAAAATGGAGCGATATTGACCGGCTGTTCTGTCACCAAACATGGAAGACAATTCTTTCGATAAAGGTTCTGCATACTTAATTAGTGTATCTTTTACCATTCCGTCTGCCCAAAAGTCTATGTAAATACCGTATAACGGTTCACTCGAAGCTAAAAGTTTCCCGTTGTGAGTGAAAATATTTCCTCGTACGGGCAAAATTACTCTATCGCGAATGACAGTCTCTTTTTCGCCCACTTCGCGCCATTTTTTACCTTCTGGGGTAAAAACAATTTTTCCTGCGGAAAAAACAATGAGTCCGCCAAAGAGCAACATTAAAGCAACTACAAAACCGTAGCGCCCTAAAATTCTTTTTTTGCTTGCATCCTTACGCATTATACTTTCCTCCTCATTTTTTTATGTAATAAATGGGTTCGTTAGATATTTTAATATCCAATCCGTACTGTACAATCAGCTTTTCTATTTCTGTTTGTCTACTGGCTTGCGTTAAATTCGATGAAATAGTAAGCGACTCGTACTTTGCATCTTTTAGTTCGCGTTGCAAATTTTCTATTTCCGACATTTTTTGCAAATAGGTATAGCGATGACTGATAAAAACAAAAATGATGATGATCAACACCACAAAAAAACGCATGTTGTTGATGATGAAATTCTCTGTGAGAATGTTGCCACCAAACACACGAACAAATGATTTTCTGATTTTGTTAAACTTCATAACAGTTAAATTTTTTCTGCAATCCGCAGTTTTGCACTTCGCGAACGCGGATTTTTTTTCTGTTCTTCCTCAGTAGGAATAATTACTTTTCGGTTGATAACCTTTAAGTCTGTTAGTGGATTTCCGAAGAAATCCTTTTCAATCTTTCCCTCCATGTTCCCGGAACGAAAAAAGTTTTTTACCATTCTATCTTCCAATGAATGATACGATATAACACATATTCTGCCACCCGTTTTAAGGGATTCTACGGATTGTTGCAACATTTCAGAGAGAGCATCCAATTCCTGATTCACCTCAATCCGTAGAGCTTGAAAAGCTTGCCCCAACATTTTCTTCTCTCTATCACGATGTGTGAAACGTTCCATTATTTCAAGAAAATCACTGACGTTAGTTATCGCTTTTTTTTGCCTTGCAAAAATAATTGCAGAGGCAATTTTGCGCGCCATGCGCAGTTCGCCGTACTGATAGAATAAACGGGATAGCTGTTCTTCGTCGTAGTTGTTGAGAACATCAGCCGCAGTTTTAGTCGCCGAGCGATTCATTCTCATATCAAGCTCAGTTTCGTATCGATATGAGAAACCTCTCTCTCCATCATCGAAGTGATGCGATGAAACGCCTAAATCTGCCAATATCCCATCAACTTTTTCCACCTGATAATACTTAAGAAAGTTTTTTAAATACCTAAAATTACTCCGTACAAAGATAAAACGATTATCATTCAAAACATTTCTATATGCCTCTTCATCCTGATCGAATCCAAAAAGTTTTCCATTTGGTCCCAAATGCGCCAATATTTCTTTGGAATGACCACCACCGCCAAAAGTAACATCAACATAGGTACCATCGGGTTGAATATTCAACCCTTCCAAAGTTTCATTCAACAAAGCCGGTATGTGATAATCGGTCATATCAAATTCAAAATAATTATTCCATTAATTTCTCTATCTCTCCGGCAAAATCTTCGGGAGCCATAAGTGGCTTCTCCAACTTTTCGGATGCCCAAATCTCAATTGTATTATCAACTCCCAGAAATCGAACATGATTCTCAATATTTGCTAATTGTAAATATCTTTTTGAAATTAAAATTCTGCCACTTCCATCCATTTCAACCCGTTCTGCATCTAATACAAATTGACGAAAAACCTGTTGCTGGTTTTTATTCCATTTATTTAACTTGCTGCGCAATGTTTCAATTTCTTTTTCCCAAACTGATCCCGGATAAAGCACCAAACAGTCTTGAAAAATGTCTTTTCGCAGCACAAGCCACTCTTCATCTTGCAATTGAAGTAGCTTACGAAAAACAGCGGGTACAAAAATTCTACCTTTTGCATCTGCTTTTGCTTCGAAATTTCCTAAAAACTGATTCATTTTTTAACTAATTATC
>JAQVGF010000001.1:35772-53059 GCA_028696875.1 Dysgonamonadaceae bacterium | reverse complement strand
TGATGTGCTTGAATGGCGTTCCTCAATCGCGTCAAATAATCTGCTATTGGATCTGTCATTTTTATTGTTGGTTTAAATTGATCTCGACTATCGAGACAATATTTAATTTATTCTATCTCTTGTTGAGCAAAGCCGCTGCTAATTTACTACCAGCTGGCCTTTTTAACTCCGGGTATAAGCCCTTGCGATGCTTTTTCTCTAAATACAATACGAGAAACACCAAACTGACGCATATAACCTTTTGGGCGACCAGTGATTTTACAACGGTTGTGAGCCCGCACCGGAGATGCGTTTCTTGGCAAAGCTTGAAGTGCATCGTAATCGCCTTCTGCTTTTAAACGTGCTCTTTTCTCAGCATAACGTGCAATTAGTTTTGCTCTCTTCACCTCGCGAGCTTTCATTGATTCTTTTGCCATTTAATTTGTCCTTTTTTCTGTTTTGAATGGTAATCCAAATTCTCTTAATAATGCGTATCCTTCTTCATCGGTTTCGGCAGATGTAACAAGTGTTATATTCATTCCCAAAATCTTAGTGATTTTATCAATATTAATTTCAGGGAAAATAATTTGCTCTTGTATACCTAAAGTATAGTTTCCTCTACCGTCAAGTTTTGCGTTGAGTCCTCTAAAGTCACGTGTACGTGGCAATGCTACGCGCACCAATCTTTCAAGAAACTCATACATTTTATCGTGACGAAGTGTAACTCTAACTCCAATAGGCATTTTCTTACGCAGCTTGAAGTTAGATATATCTTTTTTCGAATAAGTTGCAACAGCCTTTTGTCCGGTAATTGCAGTTAATTCATTAATTGCAGTTTCAATAATTTTCTTGTCGGCTACAGCAATTCCAAGACCTTGATTGATCACTATTTTTGTCAATTTAGGGGCTTGCATAACTGTTTTGTATGAAAACTCTTTTACCAGAGCCGGAACAATCCTGTTTTTATAGTCTTCTTTAAAATTTATTACTGTGCTCATTTAATTTCCTCCCCTGATTTTTTTGCAAATCGTGTCAATTTGCCTTTGCTATTCTCTTTTCTTCCAATACGAGTTGGTTTTCCTGTTTTAGGATCCACCAAGTTTAAGTTAGAAATATGAATTGTGGCTTCTTTTTTTTCTATTCCTCCTTGAGGATTTTGTGCGCTGGGTTTCGAATGTTTCGATATCATGTTGATACCTTCAACAATTGCACGTTTTTTGTCAGCCATCACTTGCAGCACCCTTCCTGTCTTACCTTTGTCTTCGCCGGTATTTACGTAAACAGTATCGCCTTTTTTTATATGTAATTTACTCATTATCTATAATTCCTTTTTAAATGATTAAAGCACTTCAGGCGCTAATGAAACTATTTTCATGTTTGTTGTACGTAACTCCCTGGCCACAGGACCAAAAATACGACTTCCACGTAATTCTCCAGCAGCGTTTAGTAATACACACGCATTGTCATCAAAACGGATATATGACCCGTCGGGACGACGAATTTCTTTCTTTGTGCGAACAATTATTGCTTTAGATACTGCGCCTTTTTTTACTTCGCTTGAGGCTATAACATGTTTTATTGCAACAACAATTACGTCACCTACTGAGGCATAACGTCTTCTGGTTCCGCCCAAAACACGAATACACATTGCTTCTTTTGCTCCGCTGTTATCTGTTACAGCTAATCTTGATTCTTGTTGTATCATGTTATTTAGCTCTTTCTAAAATTTCTACCAATCTCCATCTCTTTAATTTACTTAAAGGACGTGTTTCCATTATTCGAACTGTATCACCAATGTTACAGTCATTCTTTTCATCATGAGCGTGAAATTTCTTCGTTTTACTAACGAACTTCCCATATATAGGGTGTTTTTCTTTCCATTTTACAGCAACAGTGATAGATTTCTCCATCTTATTACTGAAAACGACCCCCACTCTTTCTTTTCTTAAATTTCTCGTTTCCATTATTGGTTTATGCTTTGTTGATTTCTCTTGCGCGTATCTCTGTATTAATGCGTGCAATATCTTTTCTTTTCTCTTTCAAGATGCTCGGATTATCAAGTGGAGTAATGCTATGACTAATAACCAATTGATTTAACGACACTTTTTCCGCGTCCAACCTCTCTATCAAATCTTTGTCGGACAATTCCCTAATTTCTTGTAACTTCATTTTTTATATTAATGATTATGAGTTTTCGCTATAATCCCTTCTCACTACAAATTGTGTAGTTACAGGTAGTTTTTGCGCTGCCAGGCGCAAAGCTTCTTTCGCTACATCAAAGGATACACCTTCAATTTCGAATAATATTCTTCCGGGTGTTACGGGAGCAACAAATCCTTCTGGTGCACCTTTACCTTTACCCATACGTACCTCAGCCGGTTTTTTTGTAATTGGTTTATCGGGGAAAATACGTACCCAAACTTGTCCCTGACGTTGCATGTAGCGCGTAACAGCAATACGAGCTGCTTCAATTTGTCGTCCGGTAATCCATTTAGATTGTAAAGATTTTATCCCAAATGAACCAAAAGCCAACTGGTTGCCTCGCTGGGCATTCCCTTTCATACGACCTTTTTGCTGTCTTCTGAATTTTGTTTTCTTCGGTTGTAACATTTTATTTTATCTCAAGCTTTAATTTTATCTTCTTCTTCCTCTTCCTCGTTGATCTCTGCCGCCTTCGCTACGTTGTCCGCCTCTTCGTCCTCGACTCTCTTTTTGTGTTGCAAAAGATGGAGCTAAATCTGTTTTTCCGTAAATCTCTCCACGACAAATCCAAACTTTCACCCCAATAAGCCCAACTTTAGTAAGAGCTTCAGCCAGCGCATAATCTATATCGGCACGAAACGTATGCAAAGGAGTTCTTCCTTCTTTATACATTTCCGAGCGAGCCATCTCTGCTCCACCCAATCTGCCGGAAACTTGGATTTTAATTCCTTCAGCTCCCATTCTCATAGTAGATGCAATAGCCATTTTCACGGCACGACGATAGGCAATATTTCCTTCAAGTTGACGTGCAACATTGTTTGCAACAATTACAGCATCCAACTCAGGTTTTTTGATTTCAAAAATATTGATTTGAACCTCTTTATCGGAAATTTTCTTTAATTCTTCTTTCAGTTTATCAACTTCAGAACCACCTTTACCGATAATAATTCCCGGTCGTGCAGTGCAAATTGTGATAGTAACCAGTTTTAAAGTTCTTTCAATAATAATTCTTGATACGCTTGCTTTTGCTAAACGAGCATTTAAGTACTTGCGTAATTTGCTGTCTTCAAGCAGCGTATCACCATAGTCATTTCCACCATACCAATTGGAATCCCAACCTCTGATGATGCCTAAACGATTTGATATCGGATTTACTTTTTGTCCCATTGGCTTAATTGTTTTTTTCTTCTGAATTTAGTATATCTACCACCAATGTAACGTGATTTGACCTTTTGCGTATTCTGTGTCCACGTCCTTGTGCTCTCGGACGAAGTCTCTTTAACATAGAGCCTCCATCCACCGATATAGTTTTAATGTATAATTCGCCTGTTTCGGCTTTGCGTTCATTTTTTTGTTCCCAATTTGAAATAGCAGATAACAAAAGTTTCTCTATTCTTTCAGCGGGTGCTTTGTTGGAAAATTTCAATACA
This sequence comes from Dysgonamonadaceae bacterium, assembly GCA_028696875.1. Classification (GTDB taxonomy): domain Bacteria; phylum Bacteroidota; class Bacteroidia; order Bacteroidales; family Dysgonomonadaceae; genus UBA2632. The sequence continues at coordinate 49,448 of JAQVGF010000001.1, read as the reverse complement.
CCCAATGCTTTAAACACTTCCATACCACGTACCATGTCTACTACGTAGCGCATTTTTCGCGGAGATGTAGGAACATTTTTTAAAATAGCCATAGAAACATCTTTACGAGCTTCTTTTCTCTTTTCGGCTGATATTCTTTTTCTAGCACTCATGTCTTTTTTTTCTTATTATTTTAATTTGTGCTCCGATTTTTTATCTTTTTCTCGCACCCGCATGTCCGCGGTAAGTACGAGTAAGGGCAAATTCGCCAAGTTTATGACCCACCATATTCTCGGTTATATATACCGGAATAAATTTATTGCCATTATGAACCGCAATGGTGTGACCAACAAAATCCGGAGAGATCATAGAAGCTCTTGCCCAAGTTTTAATAACGGCCTTTTTACCGCTCTCGTTCATGGCAGAAACTTTATTATCTAATTTAACGTTGATATACGGACCTTTTTTTAATGATCTACTCATAGTTTTAAATATTAATCAGATTATTTCTTTTTTCTTCTTTCTACTATGTATTTAGAAGAATGTTTTTTAGGAGCTCTTGTTTTCAAGCCCTTTGAATATAAACCTTTAGGCGATCTTGGATGTCCACCCGATGCACGTCCTTCTCCACCACCCATTGGATGATCTACCGGGTTTTTTGTAACCCCGCGGTTGTGAGGACGATATCCGAGCCATCTTGAACGTCCGGCTTTACCTGATCTCTCTAATTTATGGTCCGAATTACCTACACTGCCAACTGTGGCTTTACATGTTGCAAGTATTTTCCGAATTTCACCCGATGGCATCTTAATGATGGCATAGCTTCCCTCGCGAGAAGTTAATTGTGCGAAAGTTCCGGCAGAACGCACCATTTTTGCTCCTTGACCCGGACGCAGTTCAACATTATGAACAACAGTACCTATGGGTATTTTTGACAAGGGCAATGAATTTCCAACTTCAGGAGCTGCATCAGCACCTGACATCACTGTATCACCTACTTTTAGACCATTTGGTGCCAAAATATACGTTTTAGCGCCATCTGCATAATATAGCAAAGCTAATCGTGCAGAACGGTTTGGGTCATATTCTATTGATTTAACAACAGCAGGTACTCCGTCTTTCGTTCTTTTGAAGTCGATAATTCTGTATCGTCTTTTGTGTCCGCCGCCCAGGTATTGAACCGTCATTTTACCTTGACTATTGCGACCACCCGATGCTCCCTTACCAACAACAAGAGATTTCTCCGGTACATTTGTAGTGATTGTGTCAAATGCACCGATAACTTTATGTCTCTGCCCCGGAGTTGTGGGCTTTAATTTACGTATTGCCATTATATATTAATATATATATCTATTATATGTTACTAAACAGATCAATTGTTTCACCCTCTTTGAGTGTTACAATAGCTTTCTTAAATGCGGGAGTTCTTCCTTGCACCACACCGGCTTTGGTGTATCTGCTTTTCATCTTCCCATTGTATTTCATTGTATTAACGCGTACAACGTCAACGCTGTAAAGTTCTTCAATTGCGTTTTTTATCTCCACTTTATTTGCTCTGGGAGAAACAATGAAACCGTAGCGATTCTCGAATTTATCGGTTATCTCGGTCTGCTTTTCTGTGAATATTGGTTTAATAATAGTTGCCATTATTTTTCTCCTTTTGCATTAAATAAATTATCAATAGCAGCAATAGAAGATTCCGTGAGTATCAAACTCGCGCAATCCAATATTTTGTATGTATTTATGTCTGAGGCTGTTACTATATTTACATTGCTTAAATTTCGAGCCGACAAATATACGTTTTTATTCTGACTTGGTAAAACTAAAAGCATCTTTTTATTATTGACCTTCAAATTTTTAGCCATTTCAACCATACTCTTTGTTCTGGGAGTTTCTAAATCGAAATCCTCAACTACAACGATAGCATTGTTTTGAGCTTTCAAAGACAAAGCCGATTTACGAGCCAAAGCTTTCTCTTTTTTATTCAATTTAAATCCATAATCACGTGGTTGAGGTCCGAATGCACGACCACCTCCTACTAAAAGTGGAGATTTAATGTCGCCTCTACGAGCGCTACCTGTTCCTTTTTGACGAAACAATTTGCGTCCGCTACCTCTAATCTCATTACGCACTTTTGTCTTGTGCGTTCCTTGGCGTTGGTTAGCTCTGTATTGTTTTACATCCAACCAGATAACATGTTTGTTAGGTTCTATTCCGAAAATGGAATCATTTAGCGTAACCTTTTTATCTGTTACCTCGCCCTTTATGTTGTATATACTTAATTCCATTTTTATTTTTCTATATATATAATTGAACCCTTTGCTCCTGGTACAGAACCTTTCAGTAATAAAAGATTATGTTCTGGAATTACTTTAATAACCTGAAGATTTTGAACAGTTACCCGTTCGTCACCCATCTGTCCGCCCATGCGAGTACCTTTAAATACTTTGGCCGGATATGATGCAGCTCCAATAGAACCTGGTGCTCTCTGACGATTCTTTTGACCGTGTGTTGTTTCACCAACACCGGAAAAACCATGACGTTTTACAACTCCTTGGAAACCTTTACCTTTCGATGTTCCCACAACGTCAACATACAAAACATTGTCGAAAATATCAACGGTAATTTGTTCTCCTAACTTAAATCTATCTCCAAAACCTTTGAACTCGGCCAAGTGTCTCATGGGTGCTACTCCAGCTTTTGCAAAATGACCAAGTTCTGGTTTCACGGAATTTTTTTCTTTCTTTTCCATAAAACCTAACTGAATGGAATCATAGCCATCAGTTTCGATCGTTTTAACCTGAGTAACAACGCAAGGACCCACTTCAATAACAGTGCATGGAATATTTTTTCCATCGGCACTGAAAACGGATGTCATTCCGATTTTCTTTCCAATTAATCCTGGCATTTCTCTGTTTTTTGTTTTATCCCGGAAGTCTGTTTTGTTGCTTCCAAGATGTTGTTAATACTATGAATATAATCTTTTTCACAAAAAGCTGCTGCTAAATAAGCAGCAAAATCTCATTATGAATATTTATACTTTAATTTCTACTTCAACACCGCTTGGTAACTCAAGCTTCATAAGTGCATCAACGGTTTTTGCCGTAGAGCTGTAAATATCAATTAAGCGTTTAAACGACGATAGTTCGAATTGTTCGCGCGCTTTTTTGTTTACAAAGGTAGAACGGTTTACTGTAAAAATACGTTTGTGAGTAGGAAGTGGAATTGGACCACTAACAACAGCACCTGTAGCTTTTACCGTTTTTACGATTTTTTCTGCTGATTTATCTACCAGGCTATAATCGTAGGATTTCAGTTTAATTCTGATTTTTTGGCTCATAAAGTTTATATATTATTTAATCAAATCTACACGTCCTGAAACTTCTGCAAGAACATCTTTTGCAATAGAAGTAGAAACTACCTCGAAGTGTGAGAAGGTCATCGTTGATGTTGCACGACCCGATGTAATTGTACGTAACGTTGTTACGTAACCAAACATTTCGGCTAACGGAACAATTGCTTTCACAATACGCGCACCGGAACGGTTCGATTCCATTCCTTCAATTTGTCCGCGACGTTTATTCAAGTCAGAAATTACATCACCCATACTTTCTTCAGGGGTTACAACTTCTACTTTCATTATAGGTTCTTTTAATATAGGTCCTGCCTTTTCAGCAGCGCGTCTAAATGCCTGAATAGCACATATTTCGAACGAAAGCTGATCGGAGTCAACCGGATGATAAGAACCATCCAGCACGGTTACTTTTAGTTTATCTAATGGGTATCCGGCAAGAACACCGGTTTTCATAGCTCTTTCGAAACCTTTTTGTATGGAAGGAATAAATTCTCTTGGAATATTTCCGCCTTTAACTTGGTCAATAAACTCCAATCCTCCTTCAAAGCTGTCAGAACCCGGCTCAATTCGCACAATCATATCGGCAAATTTTCCACGACCACCGGTTTGTTTTTTGTAAATTTCGCGTAACTCAATCGGTTTCGAAATTGCTTCTCTGTATGAAACTTGTGGACGTCCTTGATTGGCATCAACCTTAAACTCACGTTTTAGGCGGTCAATAATAACTTCTAAGTGAAGCTCACCCATTCCCGAAATAACAGTTTGACCTGTTTCATCATCTGTTTTAACAGTAAAGGTTGGATCTTCTTCTGCAAGTTTGGCCAAACCATTTGAAAGTTTGTCTAAATCTTTTTGAGTCTTTGGTTCCACCGCAATTCCGATAACGGGAGCGGGAAAATCCATTGATTCCAATGTAATTGGATGTTTTTCATCACACAAGGTATCGCCCGTACGTATGTCTTTAAAACCTACGCCGGCACCAATATCACCACATCCAATTAAATCTTTTGGATTTTGTTTGTTTGAGTGCATTTGGAAAATACGAGAAATCCGCTCTTTTTTCCCAGATCGTGTATTATATACATACGAACCTGCATTCAAAATACCTGAATAAACTCTGAAAAAGCAAAGTCTTCCTACAAAAGGATCGGTTGCAATTTTAAATGCAAGTGCACACATGGGTTCTGCCGGATCTGGATGACGAATTAAAACCTTGTTAGGATCATTAGGATCTGTGCCTTCAATTGCACCAGCATCTAATGGGCTGGGCAAGTATGCACAAACAGCATCCAACAGAACTTGTACGCCTTTATTTTTGAAAGATGAACCGCAAAGCATTGGGTTTATTTGCATATTGATAGTTCCCTTGCGAATAGCCATGCGAATCTCATCTTCTGTAATGGATTCTGGAGCTTCAAAAAACTTTTCCAACAAGACATCGTCGCATTCTGCAGCAACTTCCAACATTTTTTCGCGCCATTCTTTGGCCTCTTCCAACAGATCGGCTGGAATATCTTCAGTGTGATAATCGGCTCCCAAAGACTCGTCGTGCCATATCAGAGCCTTCATCGTAATAAGGTCTACAACTCCTTTGAAACCTTCTTCGGCTCCAATTGGTATTTGAATGGGACAAGGAGTTGCACGCAATACATCTTTAACCTGTCTAACAACTTCAAGGAAGTTAGCACCTGAACGATCCATTTTGTTTACGTAACCAATGCGTGGCACATTGTATTTGTCGGCCTGACGCCAAACGGTTTCAGATTGAGGCTCAACACCTCCCACAGCACAAAATGCGGCAATTGCGCCGTCAAGCACACGCAAAGAACGCTCTACCTCAACGGTAAAGTCAACGTGACCCGGTGTGTCAATTAAATTTATTTTATATGTTTGATCGTCATATTTCCAGCTAGTAGTGGTAGCAGCAGAAGTAATGGTGATCCCTCTCTCCTGCTCTTGTTCCATCCAGTCCATAGTGGCAGCACCCTCATGTACCTCTCCAATTTTATGAGTAAGCCCTGTATAGAACAATATGCGCTCAGACGTGGTAGTTTTACCAGCATCGATATGAGCCATAATCCCAATGTTTCGCGTGTATAATAGCGTATTCTTTAAACCTTTTTCCATCTTTCTTACCTAATCTTTTTTTTAAAACCTAAAATGCGCGAAAGCACGGTTTGCTTCAGCCATTCTGTGCATGTCTTCTTTTCTTCTAAAAGAACCTCCTTGGCTGTTGTAAGCATCAACAATTTCTCCGGCTAATTTTTCGGCCATAGATTTACCTCCTCTTTTGCGTGCATAGAGGATAAGGTTTTTCATTGAAACTGATTCTTTTCTGTCGGGGCGTATTTCTGTGGGAACTTGAAATGTTGCTCCACCAACGCGACGTGACTTTACTTCAACTTGGGGTGTAATATTATCTAAAGCAGCTTTCCAAATTTCGAGAGCTGACTTTTCATCGTTAGGCAACTTTGCCTTAACAATTTCCAATGCAGAATAAAAAATATCGTAAGAGATACTTTTTTTACCATCGTACATAAGGTGGTTAACAAATCGAGTTACCTTTATGTCTCCAAAAACAGGATCTGGAAGCACCTGCCTTTTTTTAGGTTTAGCTTTTCTCATTTTTCAAAATGTTTTATGTTGGTTTGGTTGCCTATTAATTGTCTTCAACGAATTCCTCCGAATCATTTACTCAACCTATAGAAAGTAGCTTATACCAAAAATCTCAACATTGATTGTTTTTAAATTATTATTCTTAATTCTATAATGCTATTGTATAGCTCAATTATTTTTTTGCTCCTGCAGCACCCGGCTTAGGACGTTTAGTCCCGTATTTTGAACGTCGTTGCGTACGACCAGCCACACCAGCAGTATCCAATGTACCACGCACAATATGATAGCGTACACCAGGAAGATCTTTTACACGCCCACCGCGCACAAGTACTATGGAGTGTTCTTGCAAATTGTGACCTTCTCCGGGAATGTAAGCATTTACTTCCTTTCCGTTAGTCAAACGTACACGTGCAACTTTTCGCATCGCTGAATTTGGCTTCTTAGGGGTTGTAGTATAAACCCTGGTGCAAACTCCACGTCGTTGTGGTGAGGAACCCAACGCCGGCGATTTACTTTTTTCTGTCAGCACATTACGTCCTTTTCTTACTAATTGTTGAATTGTAGGCATTTTCTACTTAACTTTAATCTATTAATTTTTTTGGTCTCGCTCAATTTATTCTGTATAAATATCGCACTTTAATATAAGTTTCGCACTTTAATTTTCGTATAATGAGACAATTATACCTCTTAGCCAATTTATTTAAGGCTAAAAACGGGACAAAATTACAAAGAATCAATCAGATATGCAAAGAATCTCTCCTTAATCTTCAATTTATTTTGCGTAAAAATGCTAAAACAAGAATGTGCAGGTAAAAAACCTCTCTTAAATTATTTTTTTAGAGAAAAAATCTTTGCAGGAAAAGGGCAAAAAGTGCGTAAAAACCTACAAAAGGTAAAACGAAATTTCCTTGATTTCAGTAAACCACGCGAGAGGACTTGTGCGGTAATAAGTGGATTTTTTAGTCAATTCCCAAAGTTAAAAAAAGGAGAAAGAGTGCTGCATTGATTGAAAACAAAAAAAAGAGAGCACTTTGTTTAGGAACAATGCAAACTCTAACCTCAATGTGCAATTGTTGAATCTGTGATCTTATTTTTGACAAAAAAAATACGCTCCAATTTGAAGCGTATTTTTTCAAAGTTATTCTCTTTCTCTTCTCAAAAATTCAGGAAACAATCGTTTTCTGATAAATATTATCTACCTTTTTGATCTAAATAATTACTCAACAACCTGAGCAATAAATTTTTCTGCATCTCGAAATGCATCAGACATAACATCGGCTACTACTCCGCCAAGTGGTAAAGCGAATTTTTCTATGTTCATTCTTGACACATAGGTTTTACCGTCGCTTTTTTCATATACCGATAATCGGCATGGCATCATGTTCGCATAAATACGTTCTTCGTCTGGCGAAAGAAGTTTGTGGGCATACTTGGGTGCACATATTGCCATTACATTTGCAGGCAATACTTCGTGTCCATTCTTGTGCATCAACTGTTGCAAGTCGTGCGTATGAATCACTTTCCAATCGCTTTTACTAATTGCTTCAGTCAATTTTGAAATTGTTTCTTCTAAGCTGTATTTACTTCTGTTTTCAATAAACATGTTTTCTTTTTTCAATTGTTTGATTTGTTTGTTATCTGTAACTAAACAGCTACTTTGCTCTCTTTAATAAAAAAAAACGACAAAGGGAAAGCTCTCAATAAAAAGAGAGCAACATAGTATTTGTCGTTTTTATTTGCAAAGAGTATTTATGATTTCTTCAATAGTACCTCATTGATGGCTTGCTTAAAACCATCTTTCGGAAGTGCACCTTGTGCCATTTGTGGCTGTTCGCCCATGGGGCAAAACAGAAACGAAGGAATACTGCGGATGCCAAAAGCACCGGCTAATTCTTGTTCAGCTTCCGTATCTACTTTGTAGATATAAATCTCATCTTCATACTCTTCTGCCAACTCTTCTAAGATGGGAGCTACCATTTTACATGGTGCACACCAGTCGGCGTAGAAATCGATAAGACAAGGTTTGTCACCAAGATATACCCATTCGCTGGGATTTTGTTCGTAGTTTGCTACTTTTGTTAAAAACTCTGCTTTTGTTAAGTGGATTGTTTTTGTTTGTGTTTGCATTTTATTTTCTGTTTGCATTTTATTTTCTGTTTGTTGTGAATTTACTTTTTGATTATTTTCCTTACCTGATGAGCTACATGCCGATATAACGATAACCGACAAAACACTCACTATTAAAAATTTTATTTTCATATTAATATCTTTAATCCTTATTCATATCAACTCCTTTAATCCTTATTTTTTTCTACTTCTTGTTTAACTGTCTTTTTCTTTGGATTTTTTTGAAATAAGCTAAACAGCAGATAACCCATAATTGACCCATACAATATACTTAAATACGGGTTCGATGTTATTGGACACGTTCCTGTTATGCAACCTACATATAGATAATAGAGGTATCCGCCCAATGCTCCAACCAATACTCCGGCAATTTTAAGCCAATGTTTAAATAAAAAATCTTTCATGCAGTTTTATTTACAGTAATTTAGTATACACTCTAAAAGAGGTATGATTGCTTCATTATTGATGGAATAAAAGTTATTCCTGCCTTCGCGTCGCGAATTTAAAATTCCTTTTGCTCGCAAATCAGTAAGATGATGAGACAATAGAGATTGTTCGCAATTTAACTCATGCATTAAATCGGAAACCGATTTTTCCTTGCTGTGAGAAAGGTGCATCAATGCACACAATCGTGTTTCGTGTGCCAATGCCCTTAAAATGTAAGCGGCTCTTTCTAATTTATCTATGTCAATATTCGTAACTTCTAAACTCATATCGATACATGAACATGTATCCATGTATAATTGTTCACGAGATGTAGATTTTTATTCTTTACAAATGTTAATATCTACAATACCTTAAAATAATAGGTGAGTTTTCCTGCAAAATATCGATTAGAAGAACGAGAAAAATTAGATACACTACTACGACTGTTATCAAACGAATCGCCTAAACCGAAATAATATCTTCCTTCTAAATCAAAACTGCCAATAGCGGTATTAAACTCCATTCCCAGACCTCCCACAAGTCCATAGTCGAATCGATTGTCAATCGTCTTGTATTGAACTCCAATTGGGTAATTGGGATCTCTTGTCAAAATATCTTCTACATAATCAGCTAAAGCATCGTTCATCGTGGCATCGTCGCTAATCATAAAACTAATCTGCGGACCAATATTTAAAATAAATCGTACTTTATTGCCAAAGTAGATATGCGTCATTAATGGCATCTCTAAATAACTGAGCGTACGGGAATAGGAATGCTCGGGATTTGTTTCAGTGAAATCTTCTTTCCATCCTCGCTGGGTAAAATTGAGCTCAGTCAAAAGTCCCAGATGTTTTTCAGAAATGTATTTCAGAGAAACACCTCCGGACAATCCTTGATTCAATGTTTGTAAGATTTTGGGAGCAAAATCTACTGACGAAAAGAGAGGTCCGGCTCCCACCCCAATCATAAATTGAGGTTTAAACTTTTCAATTTGTTGCGCTTCAATCACTAAAGCAGTTGATAGCATACAAAGAGTCAGTATCAACCATTTGATGTTATACCTCATTAGCTCTGATCCGATTTTATGATGCGTGAATCTGTATCGTAATGTACCAAAAATAATCCGGTATTAATAAAACCACCCCAATTATTCACTCGTTCGAAATTGAAAGCAAACTGAAGGGTTTTTACATTCACACTGTTCAATTGTGTTTCAAAATTTCGACCATATCTATGTAAAGCGGTCAAGAAATAGAGTGCCGTATCGTATCCTAAAATTGCATATTGCGGATAAGTGTTTTGGAGGTTTTTTTGATACCACTCCTTAAAATTAGCTTCAAAATCCTCAATATCGGATGAATTTTTATCTACATAAAACGAAGAATAAAAATAGGTTCCGTGATTGTGATAATCTTTTAGATAATTACTCTCATAGGTTTGCCATTCAGGGTAACCAAACAGATGAACGTTCACCTCAGGTGAAGCTTCTTTTAGTTGGTTCAACGAACCTAATATTTGACCCAAAACAGCAATCTCGCCCGATGAGGGAATTAAAATATTTTCTTTTGTCTCATCCAAGAGCGGCAGTAACGATTCATTCATCGTTTCCGATACTGCCAGAGATTTGTATGGTATCGATTTGTTTTTGAGATCATTTTGCATGATCGATATCAAATTGTCTTTTTCGTTATCACTCTTAGCGTTTAAAAAGATAATGTTGGCATGATTAAATTTTCGTACAAAAACGTTCGACGCTCTTGTGTAGAGAGTAGCCTGAGGAGTATTCACTTGGAAAATATTTCCGTTATTTAAAACTTCGGTGTCTTTTGACGAAAATGGAATAACGTACTTAATGTTTTTTGATTTTGAGAAGTCAGATAATATTTTGATTTGGTTATCTGAAACGCCACCAACTATCAAATCTAAACTCTGCATTTCAAGTGTAGTTAAAAGACTCTCAAGTTTTTTTGTGTTCGATTCTGTCCCTATGTCAAAGACGTAGAGTTCAAGGTCCACCCCTTGTTTCTTTAATTTCTCGACTGCTAATAAAAACCCTTCGTAATACTCTTGTATCCGAGTATTCTGCCCATCTTTTTTTTCTAAAAACGGCATCAATAATGCCACTTGTATCACATTAAGTCTTTCCGATGGTTTTCTGCCCGATAGAAGTACATTTGCGCGCGACTCGTTTACTGCATCTTGTCGTGCTAACTCACGATCGAAACGTTTCACAGGAATTATCAAAACCTTGTTCGTGCTTAAATTAGTAGAAGAAACCCCCGGGTTTTCTTGTTTAATCTCATCCACCGAAACTCCGTATTGTTGGGAAATACTGTAGAGAGTTTCGCCACTTTTCACTTTGTGTTTGGTTTGTTCCACTACCACCGGACCTTCGTATGATGAAAAAGTTTCATTGGATTCAAAAAAAGGAATCCTTATGGTCTTGCCTATTTGAAATGTTTGAATCGACAAGCCGGGATTAGCAGCTATAATATCTTCAGGTGTCAACGAATAGGTTTTAGAAACCGAATAAAGCGTTTCTTTGGGTGAAATGGTGTGATAGCGATAGTTCTCTTCTTTCACTTCGCTAATTATTTTGCGTTGTGGAATTATCAAAATGGCTCCCTCTGTTATTCCGCTTCGTGCCGATGGGTTGAGTCTGTAAATTTCAGCTTCGGTAGTATTATACATAGCAGCAAGAGAATAAACTGTCTCGCCGCGTTCTATTTTGTGGTAAAAAACGGAGTTTTGATCTAAAACAGGTTTTTCTTTATGTTGAGGAATGGGGATGTTTAACTTCTGTCCATTCGTTAATCCATCTTTTGCGGAGGGATTATGTTTTAATATCTGATCAATGGGTATTGAGAAAGTTCTCGAAATTGAGAAAAGTCCTTCTCCCGGCTTCACTTCATATTGATAAAATTCTTGTTCATTGATTGTTATCTTGGGGTATGGAAAACTCTGCGCTACTGCCAACAAAGTAATCATTGTGAAGAGTGTAAATATATAAAACCTATTCATTTTTTTGCATATTTATTGCTGAGGCAGAATAAAAACTCAGTTTTATTCTTATATTATGATTCAATCTCAAGTCAAAATTACACATAATTCTGTTTGCCAACGTGCTGAATTAGCTTATTTTGCATTTTGTTTTCTTTCTTTGTCTCTAAAAACTGCAAAATATTCAAAAAACTCTTCATTCCTATCTTTTTCTCTGTATTTATCGATAATTTCCTGCGCTTTAAGATACGTTTTTTCTGCATCCTCAAGTTTTAATAAATGCGTCTGTTCAATGCTTTTATTAATGAGTGAAGCGGCTTTTTTGGCATCCGATTTTGTTGAATTGCAACTTATCAGAAACAACATAATAATAATCATTACAAGAGCAACATAATTGAACCTATTTCTCATCGTCTGCTTTTTTTGAACTTCCGTTTATGGTTCTACTCCGAAAAGTGTACTACCCTCAAATCCTCTGAAGGGAACTTTGACTGAGTGCTCATTATTAGACTTTTCTCTTTAGGGACAAAGGGCAGATAAAGTCTAATAATCAGCAATTGAGGGTTTTCAGAGTAGACTCATTTATCGGGTTTTGATTATTTTAAAAAGGAGTCTCTGAACCCTTCGAATTATTTTCCTGCAAGCTCATATTTCGCCTGTTCATACTCGATGAAAACTCGGCATATTGTGGTTCTTCATCTTTAAAAAGAGCGTATTCGCTCTCAAATTTCATGCGTACAAGTCCTGTAGGACCGTTTCTGTGTTTTGCCACAATTATTTCTGCTATGCCAATGGTAGACCCGTAATCGTCTTCCGTAATTTTATAATATTCCGGACGATGTATAAAACATACGATATCAGCATCTTGTTCAATTGCTCCCGATTCTCGAAGGTCGGCCAATTGTGGTCGTTTACCTTCTCCTTGTCGGTTTTCTACACCACGATTGAGCTGCGACAGAGCAATAATCGGGATGTTCAACTCTTTTGCCAATCCTTTGAGTGAACGGGATATCATACTTACTTCCTGTTCCCGACTACCGTAATTCATTCCGCTTGCATTCATCAATTGCAAATAGTCAATAATCAACATTTTCACATCGTGCTCGCGCACAAGCCGGCGCGCTTTGGTTCGCAATTCAAAGATGGAGAGACTTGGTGTGTCGTCAACATAAATGGGTGCATCGTATAAATCTTTGATTTTACTATCCAAACGTTCCCATTCGTAATCATCAAGTCTTCCACTCTTAATTTTATTGCCCGTAATCTGGCAAACATTTACAATTAAACGGTTTACCAATTGCACGTTAGACATCTCCAGCGAAAAAATACCAATGGGATGTTTAAGGTTGACAGCCATATTCTTTGCCATGGAGAGCACCAAAGCGGTTTTTCCCATAGCGGGACGGGCTGCAATAATAACCAAATCGGAGTTTTGCCAACCCGAAGTTATTTCATCCAGTTTCTTGAAACCCGATTCCAGTCCACTCAGTCCATCTTCTCTGTTAGCTGCAACCTGAAGATTATGCAATGCTTCTTTGATGATGGGATTTATCTGTACAACATCTTTTTTTACGTTGTGTTGAGATATTTCGAAAAGTCTGCTCTCGGTCTCTTGCATTAAATCGTCAACATCCACCATTTCATCGAAAGCTTGATTCACAACATCCGATGAAAAAGTAATAAGTTGTCGTGCCAGGTATTTTTGAGATATAATTCGTGCATGATATTCCACGTGTGCCGCCGAAGCCACTTTATCAGTTAATTCGGCAACATACACAGCACCACCCACTGCCTCCAGTTCCCCTCTTCTCTTCAGTTCTTCAACAACTGTGAGCACATCAACCGGTTTTTGCTGCATAGACAAACTGTTTATTGCACCAAAAATAGACTGATGATGAGGTTCGTAAAAACTTTCGGGCTTCAATATATCGCTTATAATAGAAAAGGCGTCCTTTTCTAACATCAAAGCTCCTAAAACAGCCTCTTCAAGCTCAGGTGCTTGTGGTGGCAGTTTACCAATATCGGCTACCATAACTGTTTTCTCAACTACCTTTACATTTTTTTGTCGTTTTTGTTTTTCCATTTTATCTTTTGAAATAAGAATTCAAAGGTACTCCACAATTTCGTAAAAGAAGTATTCTTCTCTTGTTTCTTTTCAACAAGTTACTAACAA
>JAQVGF010000001.1:0-35672 GCA_028696875.1 Dysgonamonadaceae bacterium | reverse complement strand
ACAAGTCTATTCTAATGCCATACTTTTTACTTTCGAAAAATACATTGCAAACGAGCGATATAAGAAATGCGTCCATTTTCCAAATGGAACAATAATAAGCGCCCATTGTGCTAACACCGTAAGATGCAAAATATACATCCATTTGTTTGATTCAAGAATGTTGAGATCGATGAACAAGCGTACCATAAAAGCTGTGATTCCCATCAACAACAGCCAGATTACAAAAAACCAATCCGACGGCTGGGAAAATTTATTCAATGATTTTTTCTTCTTCATGCGACTACTCACAAAATCTACGGTAACCACAAAAATCAAAAAACTAACGATGTAACCAAAAATGATAATAAGTATGCTTCCCGTGCCAAACCAATTCAGAAAAACGGTGGTAAAGAGCAACGACAAGTACGAAAGTACAAGTATAAAGTGTTCTAACCATCTGAAAGAATCATCTTCATCACAATCTTTTGATCGCTTTTGAGTAAACATATGTACAAAAAGGTCGCTCAATGCTGTAACATACGTTTTAAAAGGCGCTTTCACGCCTGCTTTGAGCACAGTAAAGTTCCACATGCGTAGCAAATTGGGAACAAATATCACAAACATAATTGTGCCAATAGCAACCATCTCGAAAATATGTCCGGTGTGAAGCATCTGTTCCAAATTGAAATTAACCGAATTGGCGAAGTATAATACTCCGGCAAAAACTAATAGCATTGCAAAAAGAGTTAGTGACATCGACTTGTACAACAGTCCGGAAAGTCCGGTCCAATCGTATTTGGCAGTTAACCATCTGCGGAGCGACATCATCAGTTCGCCCGGATTTGCTGTTTGTGGACAATTGGTTGTGCACTCTCCACAATAATAACACTCCCACGGCTTGAGCGATGTTTTGATATCGTCTTCAAGTCCCAGAACGCTTAAACGCACCATTTCGCGCGGAAACGAATCGTCTGTTGTTGACAATGAACATACGGCAGTACATGTTCCACAATTGTAACATGCATTCATATTAATTGCACCGTATTTTTTTAACTCTTCCGAAAATCTTGGGTTTATTCTTGTTGCCATTATTTCACTAATTTATAAGAGTAATACTCATCCATATCGTCAATTTCTCCAATTGCTACAATACCATATTTCACCAACGACAAAAGATAATACGTAACCTCCGGTTTGGGCATTTGAAGCTTCTCCGATAATTGAGCAATTGTTAGTTCTTCGTCTTTCAACGCACCGGTAATTGCCTTTTTTATTCGATTATATTCCTTCAGTTCCTCTTTCGCTTTTTCGGGAACGCCTTGTTTGTCCCGCAGATATTTTGCTGTTTTTCTTGCTTCTACTTTCATAATTTTAAGCCAATACTTCAATCATACTCTTCATTTCTTCGCTGGTGTAGCCAATCAGATCGATGGCGTCTACGGGACAAACGGGAGTGCACATTCCGCAACCTTTACATACCGACGTATTTATAACAGCAACTTCTTTGCCATTCACTTCCTGTTTCTCTATCGCATCAAAAGGACACGCCTCGGCACATTTTCCGCACCACGAGCACACTTCATGATCCACTTCTGCCACAATAGGTTCCGTTTCGAGCGTTCCTTTGCTGACATAAGAAAATGATTTGGTGGCAGCCGATAGTGCCGAGTTCACAGACTCACTAATGTTTTTTGGTCCTTGACATGTTCCTGCAATGGTTATACCATCTATGACGGTTTCCACAGGGCGTAATTTCATGTGTACTTCGTTGTAGAATTTATCACGTCCTTTGGGTAATTTAAGCATTTTCCCAATAGATTGATCTTTGCGAGGAACCATTCCGGTTACAAGCACAACCAAATCTACTTCCATTTCCAGCTCTCTCCCGGCTGAAAGAATATCTTTTACCGTTACAACCGTTTTCTTTCCTTCATTGCGTATTTCGGGTGGTGTATCGTCGTTAAATTGAAGATAGAGATCACCCATTTGAAGCGATTCGGCGTAGAGAAGCTCCTGTTTTCCGTACGTTCGGATTCCTCTATTGAGATGGATGTTCTGAATGCCTTTGAATTTCTTTTTCGTTTCAATGGCTGTGTGAATAACAGATGTACAGCAGTAACGCGAACAATATTTATTCTCACCTTCCGTCTGGCGACTTCCCACGCAATATACGTAAGCTATATTCTTTATTTTCTTTCCATTATATTCCAACACTTTTCCGGATGACTCGTCTACCAATTGTTTAAAATTAGGTAGCGTTATAACAGCTTCATTTTGTGCAAATGCGAATTCGCCTTCTTCCGGTGAATAATGTTCAAACCCAGTAGCAACTACAATCGATCCTACGTTTATCTCCATTGTTTCAACAGGATCGCCTGCTATTTGAGGCTTTTTTCTTATTTTGAGCGTGAAGTTGCCAATGCTCCCTTTCGAAGAGATCACTTCCGATCCGGTAAGAATGAAAACATTCTCGCGTTGCGATAAATCGCTGTATATTCGATCAATTAATTCACTCCCTCTTTCATCAGTCATAAACAGACTGCCCCACGTTGCCGTGTGTCCACCCACTCTGTTTTCCTTTTCAATAAGTACAACATTGGAATTCTTATCAGATAGCGAGATAGCTGCTTTTAAACCTGCGATGCCCGCTCCAATAACAGCAATGGTTTTTTCTGCCTCAAACTGATTGGGATACAAAGGTTTGGCATATCTTGATTTGGCAATTGCCGCTTTTACAACATGAATCGCTTTTTCGGTTGCTCCTATCTTATCATCGGAATGCGCCCACGATACCTGTTCGCGAATATTAGCATGCACATACGTGTATTTGTTCAGTTCACCTCGTTCAGTAACATCGCGAAACGTAGTAAGATGCAGTTTCGGCGAACATGAAGAGACAATAACGCCATCCAAATTGTGTTCCTTAATGTCATTTACCATATCGGTTTGATTACTGTCGGAACAAGCAAACACCGTAGTTTTAGCCAATACCACTCCTTCATCGTCTTGCACTGCCTGACGTACTTTTTCCACATCTACATAGTCGGATATGTTGCCGCCGCAATGACATATATATACTCCTATTCTTTCTTTCATACCTCTTGATGTTGTGTTAAATAACTGATTGCTTCTGAAGCTGCCGATCCGGCCGAAAGAATGGAATCGGGAATATCCATTGGCCCCGTAGCCGTTCCGGCTACAAATACACCCTTAATGCTTGTTTTTGACGGGCTGCCCATTAAATCCTCCTGTGCCACAAAATTGAGCGGATCGAATTTTAACGCACCATTATTAAATATTTTGCCAATAGTAGGATTGGATCTCACACCTACGGAAAGCACCGCCATATCGTGTTCAGCTTCCTTCACAACTCCTTCGTTAATATCTTCATACCTCAAAATAAGGTCTCCGTTGTCTTTCTCGGTTATCTCTCCTATCTTTCCTTTCACAAACTCCACTCCCATACTTTTTGCTTGTTGGTAGAATTCTTCGAATCCTTTTCCAAAGGAACGGATGTTGATATAGTAAATGGTTATGTCCGCCATTGGCAATGCTCCCATTAACAATTGAGCTTGTTTAATAGAATACATACAGCAAATTTGCGAACAATTGGGATTACCTACAGTATTGTCTCGCGATCCTGCACAAAGTACATACGCAATTCTATCGGGCACTTTCCCATCGCCCGGTCGAAGAATAGTGTTGTATGGACGCGTAGGCGCGATCTCGCGCTCCATTTGCATGGATGTGATTACGTTTTTATATCGCCCATATCCGTATCGTGGTATTTCTATCGGATCAAAAAGAGTGAATCCGGTAGCCAATACCACAGTTTTGGTGTGTAGTTCATAGTATTCGGTTTCCATTGTGAAATCGATACATTGGGTTGGGCATACGCGTTCGCAAGCACCACACAATGTGCAATTTTCTATATCGATAACAGCCGCTTTAGGATTAGCAATGCTGAAAGGAATATAAGCCGCTTTGCGCCCAATAAGTCCATATTGATATTCATCTTGTACACTAACGGGGCAAGCTTGTTCGCATAATTGACATGCGGTGCAATCATCCACGTGCACATAACGCGGTTTTTTCGTTATCTGTGCCACGAAATTGTTTGCAGACTCTTTGCTTATGTTCGTTACTTCACTTTCTGTGAAAACAGTAATGTTTTTATGACGCGCAATTTCCGACACTTTAGGTGTGGTGATACAAGCAGCACAATCCAGCGTAGGAAAAACCTTGCTTAACAAGATCATTTTTCCTCCAAGAGAGTGATCTTTTTCTACCAATAATACCTTGTATCCCGTGTTAGCGAGATTTAGAGCAGTTTCGCCACCGGCAATTCCCGCTCCTATTACAAGCGCATCGTATTCTATAATTTTTGGTTCTTTCATTATAATAGTCTTTGTAAGAGAAATTCAAAATGGCTGCTCTAACATTTTTTTATTCTGCATGTAATGTCTTTATCAGATAATCGTTAAAACTGCGTACCTGTTTCACAAATGCTTCACTGCAAACTGAACAAATTGCAGCCATGCGCAACCGGGCGGGATCAATCTCTTTTTCTTTCATTTGATCATGAGCCATGCTCACCACATTACCTGTTTTTTGGGTGCACGTTTCGCCGAACACACAATCGGTTCCGTCAGCAGCGATAAAAACACCATCAAATCCCTTTTCATAAGCATGCATTATCCAACTCGGTTTTATACCGCTTGAACAAGGCACAGTAATGGTATAAACAGTTGGCGGATAATGCAATTTCATCAGTCCCGCCATATCAATGGCGGGATCTGAAATCTTCTCAGTGGAAAACACGAGTATTTTCGCGTTTTTGTTGAATGATTGGGTCATAATAGAATTAGATTAAATTCTTCACTTTGCTTAGTATCAGCTCACTGTTTTTTGTGTACTAAACGCCGCCAAGAAATTCTTATTTCTTTTTCATATATACTTTGAAGTATCCGTTTTCTTCGGCACTCCCAAGATACTCATGACCTTGCTTCTTGCACCATTTCGGAATATCTTGTTTTGTTCCTTCGTCTGCCGAAAGAATTTCCATTACGTCACCACTATTAATTGTTCCAATTGCTCTCTTAGCTTCTAAGAGTGGTCCGGGGCATGCTGTTCCGCGTGCATCTACTGATTTTGCTACTGTTATTCCACTTAATGCATCTGTTGTCATAATACTTTACTTTTTAGTAGTTAATTAATTTAATATCTTTAAAATTCTGTTTCTTTATTTCTAATTCGAATTTGCATGGAAAGCTAATCTGTTTTAAATCATCCATTGCATACTGCTCTCACCGGCATCCACAATAAACGTAGTGGCTCCTGCATAACTAAGATGCGGATAATCAATCATCTCTTCCTTTTTGAAACCCATCAAATTCATCGTCATTTCGCAAACAGTAATTTCTATTCCGAGTTCACCTGCTTGTTTAAACATTTCGTCTAACGAAAGCACATTTTGTTGTTTCATCAATCCTTTCATCATCAACGGTCCCATACCAAGCATATTGAATTTAGACAGTTTCAACTTGTTCCGCCCTTTGGGTAACATCATTCCAAACATTTTCGATATAAAATTTTTCCCTTTTCCCTGTTTTTTAGGATCGCGCAATGCGCCAATTGCCCAAAAAGAGAAAAACAGTTTCACTTGCGAATCCATGGCGGCAGCCGCTAATGCCACAATCATGGTCGCCATAATCTTATCCATATCGCCGGATATAATGGCAATGGATAGTTGATCTTTACGGGAATCTTCCATATCGTCGGTCTTTGCTTTCAGGGTTTTTAGTTCCGTTAAAAGCTTCTCCATAGTTATCTCTTTTAAATTCTCCATATATGTCTTTTATTTTCTGAATTATTATAATGCAAATTAAAGAATTATTTCTCTATTATTTTTATTTTGTGACGTGAACAATAATACATTATATTGTGACTTGTATCACTTTTTTATTATTTTTGTAGTATGAAAGAAGAATGTGCAAATTGTGACTGCGTAATGAAATCGATGCGCACCCTGAAAGATCGTCAGTTGGAACAGCTTGGAAAGAACCACGCCGTGGTGAAATTCAAGAAAGATTCCACTATTATACATCAAGGGATGTTTTCCACTAATGTGGTTTTCTTGCGTGAAGGTTTAGTGAAAGTTCATATCACCGGACCTTATAACGAACAAATTGTGCGACTTATTAAAGCTCCCACTTATTTGGGATTGCCCACCACTTTTGGCAACAAAATAAACCAATACTCCGTTACCGCTATACTGGATTCTGAAGCATGTTTTATCGATATCAATCTGTTTAGGAAAGTTTTAGAGGAAAACAATAACTTTTCAGCCTATATTATTCAGGAATTGAGTAAAAGCGAGTTAGAATCTTATCATCGATGCGCCAACCGTGCCCAAAAACAAACGCGCGGCAATCTGGCAGATGTTTTTCTTGATTTATCTGACAATATTTTTGAATCGGACTCCTTCACACTTCCTATATCTCAATCCGATATCGGAAATTTAGTAGATGCCAGTCGCGAGAGCATAAACCGATTGCTTTCGGAGTTCATTAACGACAATATTATAGAAATGAAAGGAAGGAAAGTGAAAATTCTAAATAAGAAATCACTGCAATTAATTAGTAGTAATGGCTGATAAATGGCTGGGAGAAACACTTTTTACGGGTATTCTCAATCAATTAGACGTCCGTATGGAGCGTCACAACATGTGTATTTATTTAAACATTACCATTAGTTTCTTGTTGCATATACAGCACACAACACATTAAAAAAAACATTTCTCATGAACAATCTAACTGATTTATTTAACAGCGAATTCAAAAATCTATATGCTCTGGAAAAAGAGTGTGCAGAAATATTTGAAGCTGTACAAGAAGAAATAGAAGACCAAGATCTTCTGCAAATAGCAGTAGAACTTGCCAAAGAAACCAAAAAACAATTTGAACTTCTGCAAGAAGCATTAGGAGAGAAAGGTGTAAATCCGGGTAACACCACAGACTCTGTGGCTCAGGAAATGATTGAGAATTTAAAAGAAATATCATCACAGCAGATTCCTCAAGAAGTAAAAGATGAAGGATTGCTTGCCTCTTTCAATCGTTTGAATTATTACCGAATGGCATGTTACGAAAACACCTACGAATTGGCGAAAAAACTGGGATATGATGAATTAAGGGATTTGTTGTATTATGAGGTGTAAAACATATCATCCGTCCATTGTAATGGATTCTGTTCAATATATTGTTAAGCCTACTCTGAAAACCCTCAATTGCTGAGTATTAGATTCTTCCTGCCCATTGTCCCTGAAGGGAAAAGACTAATAATCAGCACTCAGCTAAAGTCCCAGAGGATTTATCGGAGTAGACTCATTGTTGAATATTTTTATAATGATTTTTCATTACGCATAATATGACCGTAAAAACAGATTCGCTGCATCCTAAATTTGTGCTTGTTTCTCTTGCGTTAATGGCCACTATGCGTTGTTGATTAATGATGATCCGATAATGTTGGGGTCCGCTTTTTATCAATATCGGGTGCTTCCGTTTTTGTTAAAACGCTCGCGTAGGGCGTCTCTGATTATTGCACAATACAAGGCATCCTTATTACGATTTAAAAATGATTTTTGGTTATATGATAGATGGGGTGATAATGAATGGCGATGGTCAACAAAGGAAAATCCGATTGACAAATAAATAACGTTGAGTAATAACGTTATCTTGCATATTCAAAGAAATCACAGTCAACAAATGAAATAAACATTCCGTATCTTTGGACTAATTTAAAAACAATATAATATGCTAACAAAAGAAAAACTTAAAGAACATATTGATAAATTCCCTGAAGAATTTTCAATTGATGAGTTAATTGAAAAATTAATCTTAATTGAAAAGATTGAAACTGGGAATCGACAATCGGAGAATGGAGAAGTAATATCAGAGAGCGAAATGGAAAATGAAATCGAAAAATGGTTCGAATAAATTGGACATTCCAAGCAAAAGGTGACTTGAAGAATATCGCAGAATACATCTCAAAAGATTCTAAGCTGTATGCAAAACTTCAGATAACCAGACTTAAAACACGGACAAGGATATTAAAAACTCAGCCTCGTTCAGGAAAGATTGTACCTGAAATTAACATAGATAATATTAGAGAACTAACCGAAGGAAGTTGCAGAATCATTTATAAAATAGTTGAAAATAATCAAATTGACATTTTAACCATACACCATTCAGCAAGAGACTTAACAAGGAAACAATTAACTTTTCGGATAGTTAAAAAGACCTAATCTTAAAACAGTGAATGCCGTCCCGATTTTTTCGAACCATTCGAAGGTCTATATTTCTGTTATGGATTTTGCTTAGTTTTACCTCGCTACTGCACAATTGCATTGCATGGTATTCAGAATTAATTGACACCTTTTAAAGTGTAGCAAAAAAGAATCTTTCCAATTTTCTATTAGAGAGCACGAGAGAACTTGTGCGGTAACGGAGTGACTCAACGTTATAATCAATCAATAAGAACACGTAAAACATCATTAATATTCGTAGTATAAGCCGGAGAAAGATGCTCTTGTCTCATTTTAAACGTTTTCTCGTCCATTCCTGCCAATCGAATGGCATTTGATTTATAAGTTCCATTTATTTTATCCATAACCTTCATCAGTTCCCGATGCTTCGGGTTTGAATTGTAGAAAAGTGACGGCTGATAACAATCGGCATTTACAAAATGAGATAATGTTACACCTGCCTTTTTATAATGGAGATGATCCCGAAATATGTGTTTCAATCCCATTACTGCAAACGGAACCAGCTCTAATGTGGAGGATGTAGAGAAAGGCAATTTTAATTGGATAGATTTATAGTAATAAGTTTCGGTTTCTTTAAACCGATTGGTTTCTACAAATAAGCTCAAAACGTTGCAAAGCGAATTCTGATTGCGTAATTTTTGTGCACATAGTGAAGTAAATGTAGTGATACGTTCTTTCACTTCATCAAATGTATTGTAATCTCTCTCAAAAGTACGAGTTGTGGAGATACTTTTCTTCTTTTCCTCATATTCCATATCAATGGAAGAAATACCTTTTAAATCTTTTTGGAGTCTCAGTCCAACAATGGTCATCTGTTTCAACACCCAACTTTCGGGCAGTAACGTAAATTCATATGCTTTTCGGACATCATTTGCATATAGTTTTTTGGCATTTTGTCTCCCTATTCCCCACACATCTTCTACAGGCAACCATTTCAAAGCCTTTATTCTCTTTTCATCGCTATCTATCACATGAACACTTTGAGTTATCTCCGGAAACTTCTTTGCAACCCGATTAGCCACTTTAGCCAAAGCTTTAGTAGGAGCTATACCCACACTAATGGGGATGCCTGTCCATTTCATAACTTTTTCCACCATTTCCAGACCATATTTGTAATGATCTTTGTTTATTCCATGCAATGATAAAAAACATTCATCGATAGAATAAATCTCAGTAGCAGGGCTGAAATTGCTTAAGATATTCATCACCCGACGGCTCATATCGCCATACAAATGAAAATTGGCAGAAAACACTTTTACGCCATGCGTGCGAAACACGCTTTCATATTCAAATGCCGGTGCGCCCATAGGGATGCCTAACTTCTTGGCTTCGTTGCTGCGAGCTATTACACATCCATCGTTGTTGCTAAGCACCACAATAGGCATAGCATTGAGCGACGGATTAAAAACACGTTCGCACGAGGCGTAAAAATTATTGCAATCTATAAGTGCATACATGTTTGATGAATTATCTTATTTAATTCAATGCTTTTTGATGGAATAAGTAACTATTCCCCATACAATTACATCGTTGTCATCTTTTACCTCGATAAGCGGAAAATCGTTGTTCGATGGGACTAAAAAACATTTATCACCATCTATTTTCAATCTTTTCAGAGTGAATTCATTCTCTATGTAACAAAGTGCAATTTTATTGTCTCCCCATTCAACACTGCGATCTATTACTAACAAGTCGTCTTCATGGAAATCCGATGTCATTGATTGACCGCGAACGCGGGCATAAAAAGTAGCATCAGGATGTTTTACAAGTAGTTTGTTAAGATCGATGCTTTCGTACACAAAGTCATCGGCAGGAGAGGGAAAACCTGCAACTACTCCACCGACATAAGGCAACTCCAAGCCCGATATATCAGGAGTAAAAATTTCTAATCGGTCTTTCTTGTAAATTGATTTCATATGTACAAATGTAGCGAATCTTTATGTTAAGTTTTAAAACAAGAGTATTAAAATATCTGATGCGACGTTATCAGATAATCTAAACCGTTGGGTGTTAATTGTTCTTATTGCTAACTTACCGGATAATTTATTCTCTCAATCTCTATTACATATCTATCGTTATTTTATTTAGCTCAATAATTTCATGGGAATATTATTGTACGAAAACTCCTCTACTATTCATTAGCTTTTTGTATTTTTGTTATCCGGTCTAATTAAGCGAATTATCAACAAAATATGAGACTATGAAAAAGATAGTAATTACAACTGCACTTTTACTGAGTTCACTGTTTGTTTTATTCTCAAAAAACCCTTTAAGCGTGAAAGAATACAGATTAAGTAATGGTTTAACCGTCTGGCTAAACGAAGACAATTCGCAGCCAAAAATAATTGGAAGCATCATCGTCAAGGCGGGAGCAAAAGATTCTCCCAACACAGGTGTGGCTCATTACTTTGAACACATCCTGTTTAAAGGAACCGATAAAATTGGCACTATCAATTATGCGGAGGAAAAAATATGGTTGGATTCTATTTCAGAAAAATACGATGAGCTGGCGCGTTTATCGGACCCCGAAAAACGTCTGGAAATTCAAAAAGAAATTAATGATCTTTCCATAAAAGCAGCAGAATATGTCATTCCAAATGAATTTAACAAACTTATCTCTCAATATGGCGGTACGGGTCTCAACGCAGGTACATCGTGGGATTACACCATGTATTTCAATACCTTCACACCGCAATACATGAAGCAGTGGTGCGAAATAAATAGTGAGCGACTGATTAATCCTGTTTTCAGGATGTTCCAAAGCGAATTGGAAACAGTTTACGAAGAGAAAAATATGTATGCTGATATGTTGGGAAGCCAAGCTGTGGAAAAAACAATTGAGCAGTTTTTCAAACCGCATCCTTACCAATATCCCATTATTGGGAGCACCGAAAATCTTAAAAACCCTCGTCTGTCAGAGATGGAAGAGTTCTTTAAAACCTATTATGTAGCCGGAAATATGGGTTTGGTGTTGAGTGGTGATTTCGATACAGAAGAGGTGCTGCCATTATTAGAAGCTACTTTTGGTAAAATACAAAAAGGGTCGGTAGAGAAACCTGCGATTGAAATGCCGGCTCCAATAGAAGGCAGAGTTGATTTAAAAGCAAAAATACCTATTCCATTTGTGAGAGGCAATGCACTGTTGTGGAGAGGAGTTCCATCTAATCATCCCGATGAGATTGCTTTGAGTTTGGCTATCTCATTTCTCAGCAATGAAAATAAAACCGGATTGCTTGATAAGCTTACAATAGATGGTAAACTGATGATGAGCGCCGCTATTCCTTTAAGTATGAACGACGCAGGAGCTATTGCAGTTATAGCAATTCCTAATATTCCTTTTCAAACGTACGGTTCTGCACAAAAACTTCTTTTTGGAGCTTTAGATAAAATAAAGAGTGGAGATATTTCGGATGAGATGTTTCAGAGTTTGAAATTGGAACAAGAGCGCAAGCATTTGTTAGACCTGGAAAGTTTGGATACACGCAATCAGAAAATAATTGAAGTATTCGCCAAAGGGATGACCTGGAGTGAATACCTGAAGCAAACAGAAAAGATAAAATCGATTACAAAGCAAGATGTGATTGATATTGCAAACAAATATTTTTCCGACAATTACTTCGACGTAAAAAAGAAAACAGGTAAATATCCGAATGCCAAAATATCGAAGCCACCTTTCAAACCGATTGAAGCAGTGAATAAAGAACAAGAGTCTGACTATAGTAAATGGTTGGAAACTCTTGGCAGCTCAGAGTTTACCCCTCGTTATCTTGATTTTGAGAACGATGGTCCAAGTGTATCATTAGGCGATAATCGATTGGTTAATTTATATTACACACCCAATGATATGAACAATGTGTTTAGTTTAACCATGAATTTCGAAATTGGAAGTCGACAGCTTCCAACGCTTTCTCCCCTGGTCTCTTATTTGAATTATTTGGGTACGGATAAGCAGAGCGTCGATCAGTTCAATGAAGAATTGCAACAGCTTGGCAGTACATTAAATTTCAATGTCCATTCTACTCATTTTACTATTTCAGTTTCGGGATTTGATGATACTTTTGAAGAAACATTCAAATTGGTAAGTTATTTCCTGACTAATTTGAAACCGGACAAGTCAAAATTGAAAAAGCTGACTAAGGAGAAAAAGTTAGAGGATAAAGCAACGCGTAAATCACCCGATGAACTGAGCAAGGCACTAACAGAAAAAGTGAAGTTTGACAAAGAGTCTGAATACCTGACTCGTTTATCCTTAAAAGAATTGAAACAAGTTTCAGGAGAACAATTTATTTCCGATTTACAGAAAGCGCTTTCAACTGAAGCGAACTTTCACTATTCGGGTACATTGTCACAGGATCAGGTTGCAAAAATAATCACTCAGAATTTTTCGATAAATAAAATCAATTTGAATTCAGATAATCCTGATTTCAAAGAAGGAATCGCATATTCACAACCAAAAGTGTTCTTCTATAACGATTCTAAAGCAACTCAAAGCATTGTTCAAGCATACATTTTGGGGCCAATACAAAACAGCAATTATGACAAAACCCTCGCTCAACTCTTCAACACCTATTTTGGGTCGGGAATGAGTTCTCTGATGTTTCAAGAGATACGTGAGTTTCGTTCTTTGGCCTATCGTGCCAACTCTTCGGTGGAAAATCCGCCTGTAAAATTAAATGATAAAGCGATGCGCTTTAATCTATTCCTTTCAACTCAGGCAGATAAAACCACAGATGCAATACAAGCAGTTGAATCATTGCTTGCAGAAATGCCGTTGAGCGAGAAGCGACTAAAAGCTGCAAAAGAGAGTATGATAAATCAGGCGCAAAGCGCCTACCCCAACTTCAGACAAAAAACGCAACGCGTTGCACTTTACAAACGGCAAGGCTACAGTGAAGACCCAAATGAATTGCTTGTTGAGAATGTTTCAGAAATGAAGTTGCAAGATTTGGAAGATTTTTATACGAAAAACATTCAAGGTAAAACTGTGGTTTATATAGTTGTTGGAAATAAGAAGAAGATAGATATGAAGCAACTTGAAAAGATTGGGGAAGTAGAGGAGATGAAGGTGGGGGATTTTTTGAAGTAGAGAGGTCTTTGGAAGTAAAGCTAAAATACGCTCTGTATTTCAAAAAACAGGAGGCTTTTTGCAGACACTATATAAAAACAGCAGGAGGCATTCCGATGAGAATACATCCTTTTCTATTATCAAAATCGTTCTATAATCTCCAAGCACATTCGCCCATTATGATAAGGACATTTCCAGATACCAGCTTTATCATCTTTCCTATTCACTGAGCCATCTGCGTAAACACTCCAAAACCATTCGCCATTTTGCCAATCGATGAGATTTCCCTTTATGTATTCCCAACAGTCTAAAGCAAGATTCAAAGAATGCTCATCATTGTAATACTGATAATGATTTATGAAGCCGATAACCGCCTCTGCTTGCACCCACCAATGTCTTTCCATATCTATTTCTCCGGTTTGATAGCTTTTTTCATAAATTAAACTTCCGTCAGATTGCAGGCCTTCTTCGGCAGCTTTTACAATAAAAGGAACAACCTTTTTTACTTTTTCAAGTATTTCGACTTCGTTCAGTACAAGTGCAGCTTCATATATCAACCATGATGCTTCAATATCGTGTCCGTAAGATATTATTTCACTTTTTGAATTCCAGTTAGTATCAAAAAACAAGTTTAGATGGTTTGATTCTTTATCGATAAATCTCTCTAAAAACAGATTAATCAGATTCGTTAGTTGTTTTTTCAAAGAATCGTCTTTCCAAATACGATAAAGATTGGTATATGGTTCTAAAATATGCAAATGCGTGTTCATTGTCTTTTGCACATTTTCATCCTTTTCACTCAAGCGCATATCCTCTATCACTTGCCAATCTTGTGTGAAAGCCTCTAAATAACCATTATTTTCTCTGTCAAAACTGTGCGATTCAATTATTTTATAAAGT
This sequence comes from Dysgonamonadaceae bacterium, assembly GCA_028696875.1. Lineage (GTDB taxonomy): Bacteria > Bacteroidota > Bacteroidia > Bacteroidales > Dysgonomonadaceae > UBA2632. The sequence continues at coordinate 21,405 of JAQVGF010000001.1, read as the reverse complement.
TTTATAGCATATTTTAAGGCTTCCTCATCTTGTGTCGCTCGATAATATTCGCTCAATCCATATATTGCAAATCCTTGTGCGTAGATTTGTTTTTTTGTCTCAATTGGATCCCCTTTATAATCTACCAGCCAATAAATTCCAGCATGTTCTTCATCGTAAAAATAATCTAACAGATAATCCTTTGCTCTTGTTGCAACTTTCAAATAAGTTTTATCTTTATAAACTTGATAGGCAGCGGCATGTGTCCAAAGGATTCTCGCATTTAATACGGCTCCTTTTGGTGCATCACGTTTTATAACCTCATCACCGGTGATGCGTCCCAGAAAACCTCCATTTTCTTTGTCTAACATATTATTCATCCAATAGGGGAGGATGTTTTCTTTAAGAATTTCATCAACTTCTGCTTTGAGATGAGCAATTTTATTATTCATAATCTCTACGGATTGAATTATTCCTGAAGATTCCTTCTTACTTCCAGCTGGCTAACAATAGCTTCCATTTTCTTTTCACTTAAGGGATACATTGAGATGAAAATAACTGAAAGAGCTGTTCCTACCGCAGGCAGTATGCTCATAAACATTTTGATACCATTTAAAGTTTCAAGACTTTGTGCCTGATTTGCCTGAAATCCGTAATATGCCAGAAGCCAACCGGTAAGAGCACTTCCTATCGCCCATCCAAATTTTTGACTCATGGAAGAAGAGCTGAAGATAAGTCCTGTCGCTCTGTTTCCTGATTTTAGTTCAGAATAATCGGTGCAATCTGCATACATCGACCAAAGTAAGGGGAAGATGCTACCCGCACAGATACTGATGAGTACTTGAAATACGAAAATAAGTGCCAGTTGTTCTTTGTTGAACCAAAAGAAGATTACACTCAAAATGGATGCAGTTATCATTGCTCCAAGATAGGTGTTTTTCTTTCCTATCCTATTGCTTACAGGTGCTGCCAAAACAACCCCAACAATGTTAGCCGCTTGACCAATTGCAAGGTAAAGTCCACTCAACAGAAATGAAAAACCAAAAAGAGAAATGTTTGTATATGCTTCTTCTACAATATAATATTTAAAATAATAGACTGTTGCTCCATCTCTAATCGAGTTGAATACAAGTGCAGCAATCCCTGCGCCTAAGAGTATCCACCAAGGTTTGTTTTTTGCCAAATCCTTAAGATCCTCTTTAAGCTTTGCTTGTTTCTCTTTTATGGGTTTCACTCTTTCTCTTGTGAGAGCAAATGTGAGAACAAAAAGAACTACGCATATCACCGCTATTATACCCACTCCCATTGTCCACCCTTTTTGTTGAGCTGCAATGTCAGTACTTCCTCCACTAAATAAATTCACAATAGGCATAAAAAGTAGCAGTGCGACAAAACTACCAATATATGCAAACGACATTCTGAAAGTAGCTAATGTGTTTCTATCCTTCGGATTTGGACTCATTACTCCCAACAAAGATGCATAAGGAACATTTACAACTGTGTAGATACCCATCATTAACGAATAGGTAACATAAGCATAAATAATTTTTCCGGTTAAATCAAGTGAAGGTGTTGTAAATGTTAATACACCAATAATACCAAAAGGCAAAGCACCCCATAAAATGTAGGGTCTGAATTTACCCCATCGGGTCGTTGTTCTGTCTGCAATCACGCCCATCACAGGATCACTTAATGAATCCCAAATGCGAGTAAAAAGGAACATAGTACCCACGACTGCAGCCGGCAATCCGAAAACATCGGTATAAAATATCATCAAATAAGAACCAAATAGTTTCCAAAACATGGATGATGCCATATCTCCAAAACCATATCCTATCTTTTCTTTCAGCTTGATCATATAATTCGAAATTTACAAATTTTCCAGGACGATAAAGTTACTTTTAATTTGTTTTTTCAATGTTTCTACTGACGAGGCGGAAGAAAAGCCATCTTCTGGTGTGTTCAGGCAATAGTCCACTAATCTTTCGATTGTAGATGTTGCCACGTGCATTCGCGTATCGGAAGAAGCATAATAGATAAAAACCGTTCCATCTTCATCGGCTATCCAACCGTTGTTAAATAGCACATTCGACACATCACCAATTCTTTCGACTCCTTCGGGTGCCATAAAATATCCTCCGGGAGAAGCAATGAGTTCGGATGGATCTTCCAATGAAGTCATATACATATATAATACATAGCGTAAGCCTGCAGCACATCCTCTTACTCCATGAGCCATGTGTAGCCAGCCTTGAGGAGTTTTAAGTGGCGCTGGACCTTCTCCATTTTTCATCTCTTTGATGGTGTGATAATATCTCTTATCAATTATTTTTTCTTCTATAACTTTGGCATTTAAAATGTCATCAACCAATGCCCAGCCAATACCTGATCCACTCCCTGCATCAATAAAATCATCTTGTGGTCGGGTATAAAGAGCATATTTACCATTCACAAACTCGGGATGGAGAACTACATTTCGTTGCTGACTCGAGGATATTAAATCCGGTAAACGCTCCCAACTTGTCAAATCCTTTGTGCGAGCAATACCAGCTGAAGCAATTGCTGATGATAAATCATTCACATCTGCTTGAGGGTCACGACGTTCTGTACAAAACACGCCATAAATCCAACCATCTTCGTGTTGAGTGAGCCTCATATCATATACATTAGTGGCAGGATCATCAGTTTCAGGGATAGTTACAGGATAATCCCAAAATCGGAAATTGTCTATTCCGTTAGGGCTTTCTGCTATAGCGAAAAAAGATTTTCTATCAACACCTTCCACGCGTGCAATTAATAGATATTTATCATTCCATTTTATAGCTCCTGAATTCATTACTGCATTCACACCAATTCTTTCCATCAAAAATGGATTTGTTTTTTCATTGAGATCATATCTCCAATGAATAGGGGTGTGTGCAGCAGTCAAAATGGGGTTTTTATATCGTTGATACCAACCATTTGTGGTAGAAGCTGGCTTATTCTCTCTTTCGATAAGCTTACTTTGATTTTTTAATAACGCTTTAATTTTTGAATTGTATGAATTCATATATGAATAAGTGTAATTTATTTATATAGATTGGGAAGATCTTTAACAAAAAGAGTCTTCGGACTATTAAAGAACTTTACAAAATCGTCGGCCGATTTTTGTCCTGGATAGGGAGCATAATAATGATTTGGACGTTCTCGTGCATTACGCCAAACCAATACATAAGTTACCGGGTATTTCTCAAGAGTAGGAAGGAGTAATTCTGTCCACCAATTCGCAATCGGTATTGCTTCTAATCCCGTTTCCGTCACAGCAATTGGTTTGTTTCTCTTTTCTCCCTCTTCAGTCAAAAAAGATAAAATAGTATCTAATGTGTTTTGATATATCTCGATACCCTCTTCATCGCCTCGATGATATATATCAAGTCCGAGTAAATCAACATATTCATCTCCGGGATAACGTTCCAGATAGATTTCTCCGGGACCATGACTGTCTGGTGAGTATGTATAAAGGAGATTGTCTACACCTTGTTCTTCAAAATAGTTATATGTCAATAACCAAAGTTCTTTATATTCTTCTATAGTGCAATTATCTTTACCCCACCAAAACCAGCTTCCAGTGTGTTCGTGCCAGGGTCGAAATAGAACCGGTATTTTTGTTCCGTCTTCAGTCACAAGAGAATTGAAAAAGTCTGCTCCCTGTTTCAACCAAGTCAGAAACTTGTTATGATTCTCTCCATTAGGAAGAATGGAAGTAACTACACCTTTAGTTTCTATATCCCACGAATCACCTCCTGTTAAAGTATTGTACATGTGCCAGCTAATAGTTATTATCCCACCACGATTGAATTGATTGATAATCTCCTGTCGGATTATATTGAAGTCAACGTTATCTAAACTTTTTTTACTCCCCAATTCGATTCTTCCGATGTCAAAACCCATTACGGCAGGGTAATCTCCTACAACGCTTTTAACGTCAGATCGATCGCTATCACCTTCCCAGGTTACTCCGTACAAAGGGTCGTCTTGATGACCAAACATAATGCCCTTTGATGCAATCTTTTTCAAATTAGAAAGTAGACTTTCAGTTTCGGGAGTTCTGTTGGATGAGGCTGAGAAACCAGAATCTTGGTTTGTATTTTTTTTATTCCCACAAGCAGCAATTAAGATTATGAAAGCTAATCCTGCGAGGTAATTTAATATTTTCATTTTTTTCAACTTTTGCAAGCTCTAATTAATCAGCCTGCTGTAGGTTATATAATTAAGAATTTTGTAAACATTTCATTTTCTAGATAATAAATGGCTCAAAACACTTTTATATTAGTTGTTTTAATCAATAGATTGCATGTGGAAGTACATTTATTTCGTTATACTTCTTTACAATTGATTTACAAAAACGGATACAAAACTTACGGCAGGCAGTTGCACTTCTAAGTTGCCATTAGGCAAGAAGTGATACGTACTTGTTTCTTCCATACCTTGTTCTTGATTCGTTACATACACTTTCACTGTGGCATTTTCAGTAGGTAATCCTTTGATAATAGCACTCCGGGCAGATCCATTATTCACGGCATGCACCACATATTCGCCCCGTGCAATATTGGCAAAAGCAGCACTATTCACTTCTTCTTTGCTACTACTCACAGGTAAAGCAAATGCCTGTTCGGGAGTAGAAGCCAGCTGTTTAAGGTTCCAATAACGCTGCGTAGGTCTTAACTCACCTTCCGAACCATAAACACCTGCTCCCCAAAGTATTGAATAGTCGGAAGTAAGTTGCCACTGCAAAATAGATTGGGGTTGACAGATTGCACTGATGCGTGTGTAGAGATTAATTTCATACAAAGCAAAAGTAGCCTCTTTGAATATTTGTGGATAACGCCAAGCAGCAGCATCGGTACTGCCTTCACCAATTATTAGTGGTACATTCAATTCGCGGGAAGCTGCTGCCCACTTCTCTAACGTAGCATCGTCGCAACCTCGCCACGAGTGAAAAGAGACGCCCGAAATATAAGGATGTGTTTCGGGATCGCGCATTGCGGGAAGAATAAAGTCATACGTAGTAGCGTCTGAGTTGTCACCTAAAAGCATTTTGGTGCTTAGCCCTTTGCTCGCCATGTAACTTCCCAATCCTTTGATAAACTTCGCATGTTCTTCAGCGGTGTGCACTATATCAATGCCAATATCTGATTCATTGAAAGAAAACGATATAGCTTCTACTCCATATATTTTTTTCAACACCAATAAATAGTCTGTCAATGACTTGTAGATACGTTCAATTTTTTTTGCGTCTAAACGAAAAGCTTGTACACCCCCTCTTCGAGGATAATCTTCGGGTTTTCCATCAATCGCCCAAACGGGTGGAAACCATGCACTAACTATCACAGGCATTCCAAGTCTTTTAAGTCTTCGTGCCATTTCCATAGCGTCTCGCACACGCTCATCAATCTTACCTGTTAAAGCATCTTCCAACGGATTTCCGTTTTCCTCGGGATGCCAAGAGCGCCAAGGCATCTCAACTCTTCCATATGCAACTCGAAGATTCTCCAAAGAGTAATCAATTACTTGAGGGTCAACAGAGGGATTTTGTAGTCGAAAGTTACCTCCTAATCCTAAAAATTCTCGTCCCGGATTGCGCGAAGAAATAGAGAGGATTGCCGTTTCTGTGTCAATTGGGCCAGTGGCAGTTATCTCAATAGATAGATGTGCTTTCTGCCCTTTCTTTACTTTTCCTTTAACAATAGTAATATCTTGTGTGCCTTCTTTAGAACCAACCCTTATTGTCTGCTCTTTTTTATTTAATGGTTGTTGAATATGTAAATACACTCCATCCAAATTCAAAGTTGTATCAGACTGTAAGTTAATCTCAACACGCGCCTTTCCCTTCGATAAATCGGTTACAACTTGCGTGAAACGGATACCATCAATTTCGGTTATCACCGTTTGTGTATCTCCGTCACGAAAGTATTGAGGACGAGCTTGACGCTCTTTGCCCGTGGCATGAACGAATGATTTATCTTTACCGATAACAACAACACTAGACTCAAAATCAATAAGTTGTCCATTAATACGAATTCCGGTGATATTGCCCCAAGCCATAACTTCTGTTTGGGCGGAAGTATTAATTGTAAACGAGAACAAGACAAGTAGAAAATAAATTATTTTTTTCATAGCGAAATTCAAATTAATTATATAGCTATTTCATGTCTTTAAATGACATGACTCTGAATCCCATTCGACTATTATGATATGAGCACCTCCATAAACTTGCCTTTAAACCCTTTGTATCAGCATCTCCAGCTACTGATACTGTGCTGTACCATTCACCATGTTTATAGTCAATCATGTTCGATTTTATCCAGTCCCATGTATTAATTGCTGCATCCATATATTTAACATTCCCAGATATTCGCCACGCATCTAACAATCCATTAACAGCTTCGGCTTGGCACCACCAAGATAGATCTCTTTGAAAATATTTGCCTTTTCGTTCATAAATCAGTGACCCATCGGGATTCATTCCTTGTTCCATGGTAGTACTCACAATTTCAATAGCTATTTTATTGGTTTTTCTTATTAATTCAGCATCACCTAAAGTCATTGATGCCTCATTAAATAACCATGCGGTTTCTATATTATGTCCATAAGAATCAACATCTCCTAAACTCTCCCATGTATCATTAAAATAATGCATTAAATGATATGTTCTTGGATTATAAACTTTTTTTATCAACACATCCAATAAACCTGTCAACTGCTTACGTAAACCTTCATCTTTCCACACTTGATATAAATTTGTGTAAGCTTCTAGTACATGTATATGTGTATTCATTGATTTACTTGCAATCCCATCTCCATCATAACCATACCTATTTGGTTTTTGCCAATCCTTAGTAAATGATTCAATATATCCTCCATTTTCCGAATCAAAAACCCTATTTTCAAGACAATGATACAAAGCAATGGCTTCATCTAAACTTTTTTGATTTTGGGTAGCACGATAATGTTCCGATAATCCGTAAATTGCAAAAGCAATTCCATAGGTTTGTTTGTCTTTGTCTTTTGGAGTACCGTCACTTTTCAGAGTCCAATATGTCCCACCCTGTTCTTTATCGATGAAATGATCAATAAAATAGTGTTGTGCACGATTCGCAAGATCCAAATATTGTGGCTCTTTAAATACCTGATAGGCTATAGAAAATGTCCATAAAATGCGAGCATTTAGTACACATCCTTTATCTGCATCAACAATTGGGGAACCATCATAAGCTAATGCACCATAAAAACCACCTCTTTTGTCGACGGAATATTTTTCCCAAAAAGGGAGAATATTCGATTTCAGATCTTTTGAAATTTCATCATAAAGAATTTCTTCTCTATCTGATTCATTCTTTGAAGGAGTACATGAAAACAAAGAGGAAACCCCAATTATAAATAACAAATATGTTGCTTTGTTTAATATTGATCTTATCATATTCTTGTTTAAGTTTTATTATTGAAATAAGTAAGTGTTAAGGAAGTATCGTTGTACTCACTTTTCTATGATTTACTCCAACGTTGACTTTCTTAATTAATTATTCATTTTTAGATAATTCTAAAGCGGCAAGAACCAAAAACATATAATTTGAAGACCCGCCACCCATAACATACTCTGTTTGTTGCCATAGAAAAGGAAATTCTAAGAACTCCGGAAAATCAGGGCGAATCAAAGCTGTTCCTGAGACAACACCTCCAGGAATAAATGACCAGTCAGCGCGATTAACACCATATGCTACTGTAGCTGATTTAGTGCCAACTCCAGAAGCAAAAGATGATGTGTTTTTGCCAGGATGACAACCCAGAATAAAATTCAAGGAATTGAACACAATATCAGAACTAAATATTTCAGGATAAGTCTTTGTTAAGAAATAATGTTTAACACCAAACGATTGAATATCCCAACCAGCACCCCATATTTTAGGACGATAAGGAATGCCATAAGGTGTCTCTTTCTTTTCAAGTTCCAACTCATTACGATACGTTAAGAGAGCTTTTTGAACAGCTTCGGAGAATTCAATATTGTTCATTTTAACATCAGCACGTCCAATGAACCAACCAACACGATTTATATTATTTGTAATATAATCTATATTTGAAATAAGAAAATCTTTATAATCATTGTTCCCTGTAGCTAAGTAAAGTTCAGTAGCAGCTCTTAACTTTGCTTCTTTAGCTCGCCCTTCTCCATTTGTATTATGGAACAACTCTTTTGCTATGTCAAGTGCTTGAATACTTAAAGTGTCATTAAAATTTCTCAAAACACGAGAAGATGCAGCTAAATCAGCAGCAGTACTTAATTCACGTGGAGGATTGTCTTCAGTAAATACCCAACGATCATCTTTATCACCTATAATATTATTCGTCATAGCTCCCGCATCACCCAACATTACGTATTGACGTAAATTATTACAAATAATTCCACGATAAAGACGTCCCAGTGTATTATATCCAGCTACCACTGTCAAAACACCATTCTCTACTTGTTGTAAAATATCAGGCTTGCCATCAGGTTGATGAATCTCTGTAATTCTCGTCTGATGATTAATTGATGTTTCATCATATTCTGGATGAAACTCCTCATAAGTTAAAGCCAATATATAAGACTCAGCGCTTTGTGATTCAACTCTAAGATCATAATCACCCGCATCATGCCAACCGCCAATATTGAGACCAGGAACGATTTCTCCAGGTTCATATTTAGTCAAAGTTGAAGATCCCTGCAGATATCCGTCAAAATGATTATGGTCTATAGGAGCCATTTTAGCATCATCCATATGACATAAATCGTGCCATATACGGTATTTCTCATTTACTCTCATATGACACATTTGCACCGGAAGAAAATATTCAAGTACAGGTTGCCATACCCCTCTATCGTATACATCATTGTTTATTCGAAATACTGAAGATTCAGAATTACCATAGCAAATCTTATACAATCCTTCCTCTTTGATATGCGAAAAATCAAATTTCAAATAATTGTAACGTAGAAAGGTCCCCCAATTAGTTGTTTCAGTTGTGTAAATCAACTTATCTCCGTCAGAAGTTATTTGATATAACTTAGGCTCTAATCGATCTTGATCTCGTTTGTCTAACTCGATAACAGCAACTTTTGAGGCATTTGGTAAATATCCTACTTGGGAAGTTTGAATCACTGGTCTATACATCCAATCCGATACTACATTTGGTGTAATAATCCATTTTATTGCTTCATCAGTTTTACCCGCAGGCACTTCACTGCGTACAACAAACCAACCATTGTTATGATTCATACGACCATCATACAATTTCAATTCATTACCATCAGATTCTATCGTTAGCATAGAATGTGGATCTTCCGCTGCTAACACCAAACGTTTTCCCTCTGAATAAGGTTGAGCAACAATACGGTCAGCCTCAATAGGATTGTACTCATAGTCAGAATTTAGTTTTCCTCCTATAAGTTGGGTTGGGCCGTTTGGCTGAAGTGGAAAAATTCCATTCTGATCATCCATCATCCACGATTTGCCAAAAAACTTACCAGGGAACAACTCAAAGTTAAATCCTACTTTACCTATAAAATCTTCTGGAATAGGACGATCTAAATCAACCGAAACCACGATTGAATTACTTTCTCCAGTGATATTTACAGTATAGTTAAACTCTAAGTCAGGATAAACCATCGGATTAAAACCCTTTAAATGACGTGATGTGTCAGGATAATTTAACTCAACAGTAATTCTATTATTCTTCTGATCTACATGCCTGCTTTTTTGGATTGGCAGAGGCTGCCATTGTCCGGGGCTGATTTCAAGACGAATATCACCGTTTGTAGCTACCCGATCACCATTCATTATAATCGCCAATCCACCTTGATGACCTTCGGGGTAAATATCATCAAAAGCCATTATATCAATCCCATGGTTTTGAAAATATCCCAATGAGTTAAGTTTAAACTCTTGAGATTTGACTATCATTGTAAAAAACAAAGTAGTTATAAAAATTAGTAAGTATTTTAGTTTCATATGCTATTTTCGTTTATCTCTGTACAAATATTTTATTTGTGCGTTGAATATATTGCTTAGATTTATATTGCAACTCAAAGTGTATATTGTCATAATTTCATCACATTTAGATTCCGCTTTATATTACATGTAAATTAGCAAATCATTTTAAGGGTGAAAGGCAGCTCATTTTTTATTATTTTAAATTTGGCATTTCTTCTCTGGTAATTACATATTGATTATCCATTATTGTTTTCCAATAACCGGTCCCGTTAATTTTATCATCGCGCGTATGTCCTCCATACCACGGCATAAACCAAAGCCAGGTATCACCTTTTTCAAACATTTTATTTGGATCGGGTATTCCTCCACACTCACTCAAAGCAATCATTTTCTTACTGCTAACAATGTTCTTTACTTTATTGAATTGCACAATTTGCGAGTCATGAACATTTGTTTCAGGATAAATATCGGTCCCTACAATATCTACATAGTTATCCCCTGGATACCAATCAGGATCATTCCCTTGTGAAGTCCAAACCCAAATTAAGTTATTTAATTCATGATAGTTTGTCATTCGGTCGAACATAAGCTTCCATAGTTCTATAAAAGGTTCTGGTCCATTAGCTCCCCACCAAAACCAACCTCTACCACCTGGATAACTGTTGGTGTTTCCGGCGGCCTCGTGCAATGGACGCCAAATAACAGGAATGTTTTTATCTTGTAACAACTTCAAGTATCCAGAAATGATATCAATATCCTTAATCATCAACTTATATTCCGGAGAATTTGGGTCAGATATTTTTCTTACATCGAAAAGTGTTTCTTCAGGTTTTTTCCCATAATAAAAACTATGTTCACCGTTATTTGCAGGAACATTCCAATGCCACATGGCTGCTACTAATCCATTTAAACTCCACCAGTTCTCTACTTCTGTAGTGTTGCTGTAATCAATCCAGTTTGCAGGCGAATATATATGGTGAATGAAATCGAAGCAGTTTAATGCAGGATACTTTCCCGTTTGAGTATGTACCCATTCAGCTTCTTCAATATTCCAGTTGACTTTTGCCATAGTCCCTGAAATTGTTTTTTTGCCATATAGACTTTTTAAATAATTCATCACATTTTGCACTTCTTGTGAATATGTTCTTTCGGATATACTCTCAGTTGTAAATGTTACTTTAATTTCTTTGGAAATTAAAATTCCGGAGGGTCCTTTTACTTTATTTTGAGGTATAAGGAGTGTATAAGTGGTAGAAGACTTTAGAGTTGGGAGTGAAATTTTCAAGTTTTTTTGTATTCCCGGCCGTGCTTCTAAAATTGGATTACCATTTAGTGTGATACCGTGAGGAGTTACTAATGTTATATTTTCATTAAAGAATAGTTCAATGGAAGTTATTAATTCGCTCACGTTTGATTCTCCATCTGTAGGATGAGAGTTTAAAAATTGTGGCTCAATTTTTATTTCTGGATCTTTCTCATTGCTTCCGCAAGAAACAGTTAAGGCAATAAACAATACGATATAAATAAATTCTAATTTCATTTATATTAAAATTAAACAGGAAAGATTTTAATCTTTCCTGTTGATAAATAAACTCAATTAATTAATCTTCTCGTAACGTATATTGTCGACACAGAAGCCTGTAAAGTTCGACTCGTTAACCCACGTTGCAATTCCCCAATCGCCTCCGCTTGCCGGAGTAGGATCGGATAAATCAGTCCAAGCAGTAAGCGGAATGGTAATTGTTTTCCAATCGCCACCTGTTGACCAATTAGCTCCATCTAATAAATAGGGTAAGATGTTAACGGTTTTCCCAGATAACATTAGGCGTACCTCAGCACTGGCAGCCGGTATATCATTTCGTAAACGAATATCCATTTTCAAAACATGATCATTTTTTGTTACTGAAGGATGTGTCATCCAGTTTTCAGCAAACCACCAATAGCCTGTCCCCCAATTTTCCGCAGTTATTTCATAATATTTACCTGAAAGAGCATCGGATGGATCACCTTCACCCCCAATACCGTTCCATCTACCATCATTGGCTAATCCACCTTCAAAATCATATATCATAAGTGATGGATCAACAACCGGATCTGTTCCGCTAATGGTTAAAGTAAGAATAACAGTTTTTCCCGCAAAAGTAACCAATTCGATATTATTGGATCCCTTTTTAGCATTGTCGGGAACAATTACTTCTAATAATGTTTCTGAACGTGTGCCAAATTGTGTTGCCTTAACTCCATTTTGGAAAATAATCGATTCTACTAAGTTTAATTTGGTACCTTCAATTACTAATAACTGCCCAGGCTTAACGCTTGTGGGGCTTTTTGTAATTACTGGGATATCGGCAGGTGTAATTGTTAACGTTAAGTTAGAAGTAACTTCAGTCTCATTAACCGTAATGAATGTTACATTTCCGCTTGTAGCGTCTGCTGGGACAGTTACTACAAAGGAAGTTGTTGAAGAAGGTTCAACTCCCACATCTTTCGATGCTGAAGGGAATCTAACTAAACGTATTAAATCTAAATCTGCTCCTTGTACTGTTAAATCTGTTCCTGCCATCAATGTTGTGGGCGAAAGTGATGTAATTTCAGGTTCTATATATGAGAACTCGGGAGTGTTCACCTCTTTTGTTGATAATGCTACGAGAGTAGCAACTGTTGAGTTTGCTGTTTCCGGAACCGTAACTGTTATCTCTGTTTCAGACTTAGTAGTTATTTCAGCCTTCAATTCATTGAATTTAATAATAGAAACTAAATCCAAATCTTTTCCAGTAATTATTAAATCGTCTCCATTTTTTACAATTTTTGGTGCAACTGTAAGTTCAGAAGGCATTACTGTCGCCAAGGGTTTAGTGCTTTCAATTTCAACTGTTGATTTGGCAATCAATTTGAAAGTACCATCTTGAATATCTTCTGGAGTAACTAATGTTATTTCTGTAAAATCATCATTTATTGTGAAGTCATCAACCTCCTTGTCTCCACTAAACATAATGGATTCGACTAAATCCAGATTTTCTCCCGTAATAGTTAGATCCTTTCCAGGTTTTATAATTTCGGGGGAGAATGCAGTAAGAGAAGGTAGAACAACAATTATCTCAATATCTGAATATACCTCAATAGGTATTTCTTTTCCATCTGACAAGATTATTTTACCTGTTTGCGCTTCTGCCGGAACTATAACCTGTAACTTTTCACGTGACTGTCCGGCTATGAAATCTTTAGCTTCCACAACCACATTATCAAAGAATATTACCTCCATGATTAGGTTTAAATAATCACCTTCTATGGTTAAAGTTTCTCCTGCTTTTACAGTAGTCGGTGTTATTTTTTTAATTCCAATCGGCTCTGAAAAAGTAACAGGTGTGAGGGTTGTAATATCTCCCTGCGAAGTTTTTAATGTTACTGTTCCGGGACCTGCATCTTGTGGAATAGCAACTTTTATCTCATGTTCGTTTACAATCGTTATATCAGTAACTTCTACTGTACTCCCTGGGGTTAATCCTGTAAAAACAACTGCTTTTACTTCTTTCAAATTATTCCCAATGAACCTTAGTTCTCCTCCTCTTAGTGCCGGAGAAGGGCCAAAGGAATTTAAAATTACTGTATCGTCGGTTTCACTTTTATCACATCCCATAAACAAACCTCCATTGACAATGAAAGTAAGTATGATGAGATAGGAAAGCCATCTATATTTATTTGTTTTCATAGTGTTTTTTTTACAAATTCAATTTATTCAATAGGGAACACAACTTATTCAATAGGAACAACCCGTATATTATCTATAGAAATGTAGGGAGTACAATCTGTTCCTGTAATTCCTCCGTGATAAACAAAGAATGTCAAGCCACCATAATTTCCGGGAGGAGCCATAGTAAGTGTGGCACCTGTGTGACTGTATTTAAAGTTAGTGAGTGGAAATGATACTGTTATCCAGCCATCAGTTGTATATGAACCGGTTGATTCCCATGGTCTCCAAAGACCTCTAGGGGTAGTATTATCAGCAATATAACCGTTGGTGTCAGTAGTGGACCAAGGAGTGAATATCATTTGTAATGCACTAGCAGACCAGTTTTGAGTTACATTTACTTCAAATTTTAATTGAGCTGACTCTAATGGGATGTCAAAAAGATCTCCCTCCGGGCGCCCGTTAGCTTTACCCCACAAATTGAATGAGAAGTTATCTTCGTCCCAAGTTTCTAAATCTCCACTCATGTTACCGGTAAAATAGACATAATTACCGCTAATGCCTTCAGGGTCACTGCTTTTGACTTTTCCTGCACGCCATCCCCCATTCGCATTTAAATTATCCCAATCTAAAATCATGCCTCTATCGTCACGAAACTGAAATTTAGATCGTCCACTACCATAGAGAGAGTTCACATTAATATACCCTTTTTGAGAACCGTCAGGTACAACAAACGTTACTTTAGTTTTCTCAATACTTTTTATTTCTGTAACAGGGATATTCCCCGGCATCATTATTGTGAGAGGTTTATTGGGATCATCAATAAAGTAATCTCCGTAAATAATAGCAGTATTCCCATCATATTCGTATTCGTTGGATATTCTCGAAACTACAGGACTTGGAACTTGAACCCCAAAATCATATTTAACTGTATCGTTACTTTTGGTAATCATATATATTTTGTCGGTAACAACTGTTGGGATTTCTTTAGGTATCGTAACAAACAAAGTCGCATCAGTAATTAAACTTGAGTTTAATATAGCTTTCCTATCGTTGAACCACATCTCTTTTATGCTTGTAAGATTATTCCCAACTAATACAATGGTGTTGTCCATATAAGCTTTTACTATAAGAGAATCTGCTGATTCGGGATTTGGAACTCGCACATAATATACTTCTGGAGAACCTTTGGTAAGAGTAAATTCATCAGAATTGTCATCACAAGATTGAAACAAATACCCTGTGATAGCTATAAATATATATAGCAGCCAATAGTTGTGCTTTTTTTGTTTAAAGATTTTCATATTCTTGTTTTTGTTATTGTTAATAACTTATTGTACTTAAATCAAACTCCACCGGATCTTTTAATAAATTAGGGTTCATTGTCAAATCAGTGTCAGGGAAAGGAAGATGAAAATGTTCATCTGTTATGTTAGGAATACTTGGATTCTCATCATATTTTGTTACTTCAGGATCTAATACTCCCGTTTCATAATAATCCTTTAATCCTGAATAGGAACTTCTTTTTTGATTTTTAATTTCAGTAATCGCTCCTTGAGGGTTATAATAATGCCATCTTACATAATCGTACCAGCGATCACCCTCACAAGCAAGTTCTAAACGGCGTTCTTTCCAAATATCGTTCCACGTTATACTTGTTCTTGGTTGGTATCCTTGAAGAGATCGTCCCCGCACATCGTTAAATGCTTTTAAAGCTTTTGCATCAGAAGTTGAACTATTATTTCCAAGTATGGCTTCTGCATAAATTAGATATACATCAGCAAGGCGTAGAAGGTGAGTACTTAAACTAGTTTGCATTCTGTCCATGTTTGTACCGATTCCAATTACATGATCATTATTATTCCCAACTAAATGTTTTACTTCATTTGCACCGGTAGCACTTTGATATTCCATACTTTCAACAGCAAATTCAGTATAATCAAATCCACCTTTGTCAACCCAGAAGTATTCGTATTTGTCTCCATACATCATCATTGTTGCTTTTCTTCGAGCATCAACATAGTTTCTAGTTAAACTTAATGCATTTTCGCCAAAGGCTTCTTGCAAATCAACAGAAGGTCCTGTATATCCTCCCCAGTTAGCACCATACTCATCAAACCCGACAATACCTAAATCTGATTGCAAGGTGTTTTGAGAGGTCCATTGATTTGATACAACCCAATGCCAAGCAATAAGACTCTCTTCGTTGAAATTGTTTTCCAATCTGAATATATCTGAATATTTAGGTAATAGTGTTCGTCCGCTTTGATAAATTACTTTCTCCGCATTTACTGCTGCTTTATTTAAATCTTCTTCATTGCGTGAACCTGTCATTCCATATCCTGATTTTGTAAGATAAACTTTGGATAGCAATCCATAAGCAGAATACTTATCGATTCTCCCAGGTTTATTCTTTTCTGGTAACCATTCAATAGCCTTCTCTAAAGTCATAATAATGTAATCATATATATTTGGAATTGTAGCTCTATAAACTTCATTATAACCACCTTCAGAAATCATAGCAGAGTTATTATGAATAATAGGTACTGCTCCGTATATTCTCACCAAATAAAAATAAGCCATTGCTTTCAGTACTAACGCTTCACCTTTAACCGTGTTTTTAGTTATTTCAGTAACATTGGGACCTGACTTTAAATCGATGTTTTCTAAAATACCGTTGCAATATGCATTTACTGACCATAGCGAAGCGGACATATTTACTAAATCTTCGTCAGTTGAATTAATAGTAAAAGTTAGATATGGAGAATTTCCCCAGTAATAATTACCGGCTAACACCTCCCCTACTTTAAAGAAGCCACGCTGAAAATCATACCAAGGTGAATTATAAACAGGATTTACTGCTTGAAAACATTGCTCGTCTGTTTTATAAAAACTATCTACTGTATAATTGTCTTCCGTTGGACGATCGAGAAAATCTTCGCATGAAATCATTCCTAAAAGAACGATCAGTAAAGCGAATGTACTCTTTTGCATTATATTTTTATATTTTTTCATACAAGTATTTTTTTTTAAGACAAATGAACTCGTCATGTAATTTTTTTTATGTTAGTCTTTCTTATGCTTCTCTACTAGAAAGTTAAAATGTAATATTCAGCCCAAATGTGTAATTCTGTGGAGAAGGATAGCGTCCGTTATCTAATCCATATACGTTTGCGTTTGACGTGCTTGCTCCAATTTCTGGATCATAACCCGTATATTTGGTAAAGGTATATAAGTTCTGTATGTTCGTATATACACGTATGTTTTCAATCAGCAACTTACGTGTTAAATGAGTAGGTATGGTGTATCCAAGAGTAATATTCTTTATACGTAAATATGAGCCGTCTTCAATATATCTATCGCTGATGCGATTGTTGTCATTAGGATCATTTGCTATTGCTCTTGGAATTGTTGCCCTAGGGTTTGTTACCTCTACATTGGTGACATCTTCAAACCAATTATTCACTGTAACTCCGTTAATCTCTGTTGGATAAGCTTTGTTCCCATCAATTGGTTCTAACCGAGCACGTTCAGTTACTTTTTTCAGTTGGTTATTCCAAATACTTGTCATGCCCGATAAATTCATATCCATATAGTTGAATATTTTATTTCCATAGGAACCATTTATAAAAATGGATAGATCTAAATTCTGATATTTGAAAGTGTTGGTCATCCCGAAAGTAAATTTTGGCATCGGAGAACCAATATTTGTTCTATCATAAGTGTCTATAATCCCATCCGGCTTTCCATCAGGACCACTTATGTCTTCATATTTTAAATCTCCTGGCCACACCGTATTAGCACGATTAAAAACTCCATTAGAAGGATATTTTGCAGGTTTTGGTGAATTGTTAATATCATCGAAGTCTTTATACACACCGGCAACTTTATACCCATAGAAATTGTATAAAGGCTCTCCAACTCTTGTAATTGTAACAACATCACTCCATTGTCCGTAACCTTCGATATGGCCTGAATCAGTTCCATCGAGTGCTACCAGTTTATTTTTGTTGAAAGACATCTGAAATTGTGTATCCCAAGTCAATCCACCGGTGAGATTATTTGTTGTGATCGTGAATTCAAATCCTTTATTGTTGATGGTACCATAATTCCCATAAGGTGCCGATAAAGCAGAAGACACATTTCCGCGTGTTCCCATATACGAGGGAAGCTGCAATTGCATTAACATATCCTTTGAGGTTTTGTCATATAGATCAACTACTAAACCAATTCTATTCTGTAAAAAGCTTAAATCAAGTCCAAAGTTCCATTGTTCTTGTGTTTCCCATTGTATATAGGGATTTGCAATGTTGCTTTGTCGGTAACCTAAACCTAATCCCGAAGGCATTCTTGAAATAGAGGCACCCCATCTATATCCACCAATATTTGAATTTCCCGTTTGTCCCCATCCTACACGAAGTTTTCCATCGTTCAAAATATTTGTTGCCGATTCAAAGAACTCTTCATTAGTAAAACGCCACGAAACAGCAAACGCATTAAACCCAGCCCATCTGTTTTTAGGACCAAAGTTTGAAGATCCATCCTGTCTGTAAGTGTATGTCCCCATATATCTATTGTCATAATTATAAGTAGCTCTTCCAAAAAATGAAGCCATTGCGGAACTTCCAAAACCAGAGTTGATTCGAGGATCTTTACCTAAACTCGGATTATGAATATCATTTGATGGTAAGTCTGTAGTAGAAACGCTTTGAAACTCATATTGTGACTCCCATAATTCTTGTCCTAACATGAGCGTATAATCATGTTTATCTTTTTTTCCGGTATAAGTTAAATAATTTTTCAACTGCCAGAAATTATTGTTGTTCCGTTGAATAGAACTCATATTTTTATCGCGACTCCAATTTCCATATCTTACAGCTGGTTCAAAACGTTCACCTCTGGAACCTCCAATATCAAAACCGAGTTCTGTGTGCCACACAAGATTTTTCAGAGGGGTAATATCTGCAAAGATGCTCCCATTTAATTTATTCCTTTCTAATAAAATATCTTCGTCGAGTGCCATGGCAATAGGATTTATACGCGTATAGCCTTCTCGAATCACTGATGCATAGCTTCCGTCCAAATCATAAATGGGTATGTCGGGCGGTGTTAAAAGCGAATAGTTTACAATCCCTTCTTCACTATCAGCCAACCCAAGTCTTTCATCTGTATTAGAATACATAGCACTAACTCCTAATTTTAGCCATTTCTTTAACTGCGAGTCTAAATTAACTCTGAAGGAGGTGCGTTTAAAAGTTGTGCCTATTATTGTTCCATCCTGGTTCAAAAATGAACCTGAAATATAATATCGAATAGCATCTGTTCCACCTTGAGCCGATAATTGATGTTGATGCATTGGAGCAATTCTAAAGATAGCATCTTGCCAATTTGTTCCAACACCAAGCAAAGAAGGATCTTGAAATTCGGGACGGCTATCCAGTGCATTGGTTTCATCTGAAACAGAATTACTGAATTCTGCAAATTCTCTAAGGTTCATCATTTCAAGACGAGCGGATTGTCTTTGTAAACCAAATAATCCCTCATACGAAAATTTTGCTTCACCAGCCTGTCCCCTTTTTGTTGTAATGAGTACTACACCATTTGCACCTTGTGCACCATAAATGGCTGTTGCTGAAGCATCCTTCAGGATTTCCATCGACAATATGTCAGCTGGATTAATTGTTGATAAAGGAGAAATTGTAGATGTTGGACTATTGCCCAGAGCATCACCCAAACCGAAAGAAGCTCCACTGGATCCACCACCTTGTACAATAACACCATCTATAACATACAAAGGTTCTGCATTTGCATTTATTGTAGCTTGACCGCGTATCCTAATCGAAGTAGATGAACCCGGTGCACCAGAAGTCATAACCGAACTTACTCCTGATGCTCTCCCTTGTAATGCTTGATCGAGATTCGTTATTACAGACCCTTTAATCGCGTCTTCACTTACTGAAACTGATGCTCCAGAAATATCACTCTTTTTCATCGTTCCGTATCCTATTACAACTAGCTCGTCCAATAATTCAGTCTCTTCATCCATTTCCAGATTCAGGATTGAACGGTTCCCTACTACAACTTCTAAGGTTTTGTACCCTATACTTGATACTACAAGTATAGAATTTGAAGAAGTTACATTTAAGGAAAAATTACCATTGATATCAGTAATTGTACCATTCAAGGTTCCTTTCTCCATTATATTGGCACCAATCATTGCAGATTTATCTTTGCTATCTAAAACTGTTCCAGATACTCTGCGCTGTTGTGCTATTAATTGAAAACTCATTAAAAGAGCTACGCATAACAAAAAAAAGTTTTTCATAAGATATATTTATTGAGATATTATAAAAAGTAGCTGTCTATTACAAAAGTAGGTAAAGTATTATTTATCCACCAGTATTATTTTAACAAGCACTGATACTTTTTTGATTTATTTCCCTTTTCAAGGCTGCTAAGTTTAGATATTACTAATTTAGACTCCTTTTCTGAAATTATTGTGAATATATGAAAGGTAGATTATTAATTAAGAGGATTTGATTTTATTGAACATTTAAAATATAACGTTGAATGAGTTCTAAATAAATATAAACTTATGAGTCAATATTATCAGTCAATTCTTCCTTGATAACTTTACCCCATTCCTTTAAGTCTTTTTCTTGCCAGTCTCCGTTTGAAGACGCCCCTTTTTGAATCATAGAACATGTTTCATCTTTGTCAGCAATTGACCACGCCACCCAGCTTATTGAATTTATTTTCATCCAATCTAACCATTTTTGCCATTCTTCATAGTTAATTGGTCCATCACCCGTAGCTTCCATGCCAGCGCATTCCGAAACAAATAGAGGAATACCTTTCTTTAGTGCGTAATCCCCTCTTTTCCGTAATTCATCTTTATGCGTTGCGGCGTAAAAATGCAAAGTGTACATAATGTTCTTATACCCTTCAATTGGGTCGTCTGCAACTAAATGAACGTCTTGACTCCAATGTGGAGAACCAACTAAAATAATATTTTGAGGATCAATAGCTCGAATAGCTCGAATTAATTTTTCTGAGTAACTTTTCACATCTTGCCAAGAATCCCTTTCAGGTTCGTTGAATATTTCATAAATAATATTGGGGTACTGTTTATATCTTGTAGCCATTGTTTCAAAAAATTCAATAGCTTCATCTGTTCGTATTGTATGACTATGCCAATCAATAATCACATATATCTCATTTTCAATTGCGGCGTCAACTACTTTCGTTACACAATCTAAAGCAAATTCTGGATCTTTTATGTAACCTCCATCAGGATCTACTCCCATAGCAGCCCGCACAACAGTGCAATTCCATTCGTTAGCAAAATGTTCAACGGTTGATTTGTTATAAAATCTGGGCCACCAATTATGCCAGCCATAACTCACGCCTTTTAAAACAACTGTTTCGCCTCTTTCATTGGTAAGGTTCACCCCATTAACTGAAAGTTTTCCTTGACTTTCTACAATACTTTCATTGTTTGGTAAGATATTAGTACTCTGTTGATCCCCAGAGCAATTCACTAGAAAATGAATAAATAATAGCGCGTAAAAAATAATGTATTTTGTTTTCATAGTTATATAATAACCTTATTAAACAAAAATACAAAAAAGGAAAGCACTTTTATATGCAGTATTTATCTTTTATTGATACTATTTTGATATATCAAACAATGATTTTTGTTTTCCTAAAATTCTCTCTGAACTCAGT
>JAQVGF010000224.1 GCA_028696875.1 Dysgonamonadaceae bacterium | reverse complement strand
AAATCAACTATTTGGTTAAGTTTTACAACTTATCCGCTACTTTCATATCATTTGCTTTCCATATTTTGTACTTTAGTTCAATTCCTTTTGGAACAAAAACTACTACTGGAAGTTGGCTGTTGTATCTTCCAAAGTCTCCATTTGCAGCAACAAACTTCTCGATTAACTCATCGTCAGGACAAGCCATGCGAGTGGATGCAATATCGCCATTTGATTCGAAAACCATGTATTCATATCCCATTCCTTCTACTGCTTTGGTCTCAAAATCTCCGATTAACCAGTGTGTGTTGCAATCTACCCTTTTCGTTACACCGGGTATTACCTCTAAACGTAAAGACTCTTCATCTGCTTCTTCGGGTAAATAAATTACATATCGGTCATAATCCTCCATCGCTTCAGGAAAAGATTTTAGCTGCTTTGCAGCTTCCGCATTGATAGATTCATCGGGTTTTTGCGTTGCATTAAATTCATTATCAACATTCCAAATGGCGTAGCGCACTTCATAACCCTCCGATGCATAAACGGGAGTAACAAGTTTGCTGTTATAGGAAATAAATTGGTCTTCTCCATGAATGAATTTGGATGTTTTTTCCTCATCCGGACATGCCATCATAGTAGATGCCACATTGCCATCAGTTTCAAAAATATAATACTCGTATCCGTAACCTTCTAATGTTTTATCTTCGAATTCTCCTTCTAACCAGTGATGGTTACAATCTACATCCATCATTTTTCCAACTAATATCTGGACTTTTAGGTTTGCTTTATCATCGTCTTTTTCGTCAACTTTCACTGCATAAGGGACCATTTCTTCAATTGCAGGATACACTGCATCTCCGTTTGCTTGATAATGTCTATCGGCAGATTCTTTATTTTTTGTGTTGGTGCACGATGCAGCAATAAAAACTGCTGTAAGTGCCATAATAAACTGTAAACTGAATTTTTTCATAAAATTTTATTTGAAATTAATTGGTTTCACTATCTATTTAACATATTACGAAGAGGTATTGTTTTGAATAACAATTTTAACTTTAACTTTTCAAATGACTTTGGAATTCTTTTTCGGAAATTAGAGAGAGGTGTTGTTTCTGCGAATTATATATATCGTTTGAATTATTTATCTTTGTAGTTGTGAAAAGAAAAATTCTTCATATAGATATGGATGCATTTTATGCATCAATTGAACAAAGGGATAATCCGGAATATAGGAATAAACCATTGGCAGTTGGGTATGGAGAAAAACGAGGAGTTGTGGCTGCCGCCAGCTACGAAGCGCGTAAATATGGAGTCTATTCTGCCATGCCTTCCACCATTGCTTTGCGCAAATGTCCTCATCTGATTTTTGCAAAACCGCGATTCGATGTTTATCGATCTGTATCAGAGCAAGTGCGCAAAATATTCTTTGAATATACCGACAAAGTTGAACCACTTTCGTTGGATGAAGCGTTTTTAGATGTAACCGTTAATAAAAAAAATATGCGCTCTGCTACGCACATTGCCAAAGAAATCAAGCAGAAAATTAAGGAGCAAACCAATCTTACAGCATCAGCCGGAGTCTCATACAATAAGTTTTTGGCAAAAATTGCTTCCGATTACAGAAAACCTGACGGCATATATGTGATAACTCCTGATAAAGGAGAGGCTTTTATTGAGAAACTCGATATAGATAAATTTTATGGAGTAGGTCGCGTAACATCCCGTAAAATGCATGATTTGGGTATTTACAATGGTGCTGATTTAAAAAAATGGAGTGAAATTGATCTGGTTCATCATTTCGGTAAGGCGGGTATTTCCTATTTTCAATTTGCGAGAGGATTAGACGAAAGGGAAGTTACAGCTGAGCGAATTCGTAAATCGTTGGGAGCGGAAGAGACATTTTTAGAAGATATCTCTGATTTAAATAGCATTGAGAATGAGCTGGATAAAATTGCTCATGAGGTTGCACGGCGAGCAAATAAAAGGAAATTTCGGGCGAAAACTTTGACTTTGAAGGTGAAATATGCAGATTTCACCATTATCACACGAAGCATAACGCTTACCGAACAGATTGTTTCTGCAAAAGAGATGCTTAAATTAGCGATGAGTTTATTAAGTCGTGTAGATGATATATCACAACGAAAAATTCGTTTATTAGGATTGACACTTAAAAATCCGGAATGTGATGAGATGGACTATTCTGGAATGCCCATACAGTTGGAGATAGATTTTGATAATCCGGCAAATGAAGTGAAATCAAAAATTCGTAAGTAATTCGTTATTATTTTATCGGTTTTGGTTATCAAACTCAACCCTGTGTAGGGAAAGACAAGGACATATTTTCACTTTCCAATTAAATTAAACCAATTTCTTAAATTGCTCCGGATGCTTTGCTTCCACACCATTATATTTTGATCGTATTGTTTTTACATCTTCTGTTACGTTGCCTGTAGGGTGGAATACATCCAAAAAAGAAATCGTTTTTTTAGCATAATCAAAGGCAATCAACACAATGGGAACCTCAGCTTTTATAGCAATAAAGTAAAATCCTCTTTTCCACTCCTTAACACGCTTGCGCGTTCCTTCCGGGGTAATGGCAATCTGAAACTGATCTCTTTTTTTGAACTCTTTAGCTAATGTATCAGTGATGGATGTTTTTTTGTCTCTTTCAACAGGAATGCCGCCAATGCTTCGAAAGAGAATATTAAGAGGAAAAACAAACCAGCTTTTTTTGATTAAAAAATGTGCTGTCCTGCCAATGGATGTGTAAGCCAATTTCCCAATAATAAAATCGAAGTTGCTGGTGTGGGGTGCAACCACAATGACACATTTAGGAACATCAGGAATAATATTTTCTATTTTCCAGCCCATAGTTTTGAGCACGAACTGACTTATTTTTTTCTTCATTTAAAATAGTATTGGATCTCTCAATTGAGTTGATTGATGTTGTAATATGAAATAAAACAGACGTCTGAACAATAAGTTTAAATTATTAGAGAAATGTGCAACGCTTTCAATCATAGATTTTAACGAAACACACCTCGTATCCCACAATGCTGCATCGCATTTTTGTGTCATACCTCACAATATCACTCAACTTGTCATTCCCTCTTCATTCTTCATTCTTAGTTCTTAGTTCTTCATTCTTAATTCTTAGTTCTTCATTCGCTCCAACTCCAAAATTGTTTTTTCCCACTTTATCATTTTATCAGTTATTTGTTGTTGCAATTCTTCGTGCGATTTGTACAATGTTGGACTTG
>JAQVGF010000044.1 GCA_028696875.1 Dysgonamonadaceae bacterium | reverse complement strand
ATGGATATCTTGAAAAAGACTATACGTCCCGAATTCTTGAATAGAATTGATGAGATTATCATGTTTTCTCCATTGACAGAAGCTGAGATTGCTGAAATTGTGAAACTTCAATTGAACGGACTCAAAAAGATACTTCATCTCAATGGCATCGATATGGAATATACAACGGAGGCAGTTAAGAGTATTGCTGACGCAGGTTTCAATCCTGAATTTGGTGCACGACCTGTAAAACGCATTATTCAGCGCAAGGTGCTGAATCAACTCTCAAAGGATCTGTTGGGCGGCACCATCGACAAATCTAAACCCATTATTATTGATGCGGTGGATGATGTACTGTTTTTTAAGAATTAGTTCTTTAATTGAAAGTTGAAAAGTGAAAATGTTTGCGGGGGGAGGTATTTGTTGTTAATATGCGGATTTTATTATAAACACACTTGTTATTGTAAAGGCGCAAGATTTTGCGCCTTTAACGCGTTTAGGGTAGTAGTGTTGTGAAATTGTTGTAAAGACTGTTGTGTCACATTTTCAACTTTTAATTTTCACTTTTCAATTGAGTAAGTATTCATACATCGTCTCATTTCCCACACCATCTCGTGCAATAAATTGAAAGTTTTTGATCGGTAACTCTCCCAATCGTTCACGATTAAATATGTATGTGTAGATGGTTGATTTGGAATCGTGCTCAAAAAGTACAAATTGTCCATCAATTGTTCCGCGGAAAAAGCTGATTCCACTTTTATCGTCGGATAACCGTATGCGGATTCTACCATTTTGTTTCCAAGTTTGCGGGTTAAGAGGCACTATTTTTGGAGCGATGGTGTCAATCGATATTGCATAGCGATCTCCCAGTTCGTTTATGTTCAATTCCACGCCTCCATGTCCGTATTTTCCACCCATCCAGCTATCTCTGTTGTTCGTACGGTTTAGTTTTACAATGCCATATTTATTGCGTTGCAATAATGTATCGCTTTTTAACTTTATCCACATTTTCCCTGTGTTGTGTAAGGGAACGGGAGTGTTATTCACTTGATGGATATCGGAATAATAATCGTTGGTTGCATCGCTTGTGTGCGAATGTGTGAAACAAAAATTATCGTATAAATTATCTTCCGGAATGGTGAGCATGAAATCATAATCAACATATTTATTTTGTAATTTCCACGCCATAAAATTTTCGCATTTAGGGCTCTTAGGAATCTCTTGAAAAATTCCTTGAACTGAGAATTCATAAGTGGTTGTGTTGCCAAAATGGTCTTCCAGTTCATATTTCATTTGATACATCCTCTCTTCACGGATATTTATGTAGCCATTGTTTATCGATTCATAAAAGTCCAATTTGTTTCCGGGTTCAATAAAAGATTTCATGTAAAACGATTTGTTGTCTCGCCAATCTTCAAAATCTATAAAACTATTCAGCATGCGCGTTTCACTAAAAGAATACTCATTTATTGAGCTGCTAAAAACCTGCTCGTCATCAACAAACAATCGAATGTGCTTTACTCCGTAAATATTTGCTTGTCCATTCATCTTATCGTACGCTTTAACGCCAACGCCAATTATTCCCCATGCCATAATTTTTTTTTGCAATGGCAATGGATTTCCTGCCTTCGATTTATAAATAGTTAATCTTGTGGGCGCTGCCTCTCCGTTAATTACGCCTTGTCCACTTACCGGATAAAAGGCGATTCCACGAATGTCCGGTTTTTGACTGTCTATTATGCTTTTTGCAATATATTGCAACGGGTCAACCGGGTTCTGAGTTTTTGTTTCGCGTATCTCAAAATGCAAATGAGGTCCGCCGGAAGAGCCTCTATTCCCGCTCAATGCTATTTGTTCTCCTTTTGTGATAGGAATTTTATGCGCTTCGAGATATAAATTCACACTGAAACTTTCATTCTCATATTGTTTTTCTTCAACATAGTCTGCAATTTGTTTCGAGAAACTATCTAAATGTCCATAAACACTTGTTTGTCCATGTTCGGGATGATCGATATAAATTGCATTGCCGTATCCACCCGCAGAGACCGATATGCGGGAAATGTATCCATCGGCAACAGCATAAACAGGTTTGTTGATTACTTGCTGTGTTTTAAAATCTATTCCGGAATGAAAATGATTGTTTCTCAACTCACCGAAATTTGCACTTAAATGAAGAGGTATTCTTAATGGTTCGCCGTATTGAGCAAATAATCCTGATTGAACTACTAAAAGCAGTAGCGTTAGAATTGAAAATCTATTTTTACTTCTTTGCATGATGCGAAGTTAATTAAAATTTATACAGATATTGATATAACAGTTTCTGAGATTTGATTTCTCTTATTCTTTTTTTCGTTCAGTTAATGTTCAACTCACTTGAATATCAGATGTAGTATGATATAATAATTTGATTCTGTTAAATAACTATAATTCGATAAAATATTTAGTACTTTGTATTGCATAATACTTTGCTTTGTTTAATTTTGCCATCAGATATAATAAAAATCGAAATAATGAATGTCGAAAACATACAGAGCCAGATGCGAAAGGGTGTGCTGGAATATTGCATTCTTTCAATCATAAAAAGGGGAGAGGTTTATCCGAGCGATATAATTGAGGAAATGAAAAACGCCGGATTAAATCTTTTCGAGGGTACTTTGTATCCACTTTTGAACAGACTTAAAAATGCCGGAATATTAAGTTATCGTTGGGTTGAAAGTACTTCGGGACCACCTCGCAAGTATTTTTCGCTCACGAATAAAGGATCGGAATTTTATAACCTATTAGAATCTACCTGGAATGAGTTGAGCGGCAGTGTAGATATATTAATTGCTAAAACCAATGAGGAACCGACCACCTCAAATTTATAAACAAATATCTTACAAAGGAATGAAAAAGATAATCAACATTAATTTTCAAGGACAATTAATAACCATTGAAGAAACGGCATACGATTTATTAAATCGATATATCGAAAGCTTAAAAGATTATTTCAAACGCGAGCCCGACGGCAATGAAATTGTAAATGATATCGAAAATAGAATTGCCGAACTCTTTGGCAATCGTCTTAAACATGGCATTTCGTGCATAACTGATGCAGACGTTGATTCTATTATTGCGACAATTGGTCGACCGGAAGAATTTGATACTGAGTATGATGAGCTTGGAGCCAAGACTATTGCTGAGGATTCATTTAAAGCGACTCAGGATGCACAAATGCCTCCGCCACCCCTTGTGGAAGAAAAGAGACAACTCTCGCGCAATGCGACCGATAAAATTCTTGGTGGAGTTGCAAGTGGGTTGGCGCATTATTTGAAAATTGATCCTGTTTTAGTTCGATTATTATTTGTGCTATTCTTTAGTCTGTTGTTTTGGGTCTACATTATTATGTGGATAATTTTGCCGGCAAAACACTTACAAATCAATTTAAGTAAGCGTTTGTATCGCAATCCCAACGATCGATTTATTGCGGGAGTTTGTGGTGGAATTGCTGCTTATTTTAAAATTGATACCTGGATTCCTCGCATCATATTCCTGTTACCGCTAATTTTCAATGTCTTTGATATAGTCCGAATTCCTTTCCTTGCTTTCAGCAATATATTTCGTGACTATGGCTGGAACTGGAACATAAATCTTTCGTTTGTAGGTATATACATTGTTCTTTGGATTATTACGCCCAAAGCTGTTTCTGTGAAACAGAAATTGGAGATGATGGGTGAAGAGGAATATCTTAAATCAATTCGAGAAAGTGTAAGTGGATCGGTAGCACAAGTGAAAAATAGAACTGAAGCAAATACTTCGCATATGAGCTCGAATCAAACTCAGCCATCTTATAGCAGTGAACCTATGCAAAGTGCAGATTCTGAGAAAATAGAATTAAACGACACCATGCCACCACCTCCTCCGCCCATTACACCTACATATCAATCAACAACTCCACATTATTCCGAAAGATCGGGATGCTTAAATGCTCTAATAGTTTTTCTTAAAATTGGATTCTTCGCAATTGCCGGAATTGTTGCTGCTGGCTTGATGATATCATTGTTTGCATTAATTTTTGCGGGTGCCCAGTTTGTACCTTTAGAATCGTTGTTTGTAAACCCCGGATTTGAACATACATTGCTTTGGACATCAATTGTGTTAAGTTTAGTTGTGCCTGCCATCGGAGTGATTATTTGGATTGTTCGCCGATTTATGAAAGTAAAACCAAGACCAATCATTGGTTACGTGGTTGTTACACTCTGGTTTATGGGTATTATTGCCGGATTGACACTTGGATACAAAATTACACGAAAGTTTAGCATCGAAAGTTTACAAGAGACTAATATTATATTGACTCAACCCTCTACCAACAAATTGTATGTGGAAATGTCGAACTATCCGTTTGATTATTTCAGTGTGACACCCGGCACTAATAAATTCATTATCGGTTCTCACGGATATAACGAAATTGAATTGAGTAATTTACCTTTTTTCAATATTGATGAAGATTCGCTATTGTTCAACACCATTGAGTTGAGAATGAAAACGAGTAAAGACACTCTGTTTCACGTAAAAACAATATACTCAAGTTTCGATAAAAACTATAAAGCAGCAAAAGCCAATCTGAAAGAGTTTGATTTTAAGCTTCAGCAGAACGATTCTGTTTTGTTGATACCTCAGTTTTTTAAAACACCAAAATCACAAGGCTTCCGTAACCAATTTGTGGTAGTAGAGATATTTGTGCCGAGTGGGTCTAAGCTCGAAGTGAGTGACGAGTTGACAGACTATCAACGAATGATATCGTCTAACGCGATGCGCAGAAAGTATGGAAAAGAGTATGGTCGCAAAAACAGCTTGAATTGGAACTCTGATGAAGAATATGTTTTGGAGAACGAGGAGCTCACAGAAACGAGATTGCTGAATGATTCAATATAGATCCCAGTAGTCTTTGTAAAAAAGGTCAGTATAGAGTTATGTGTTATGAGGTACGAGTTATGAGTGCCACGTCCTGAAATAGATTTTAGGTGATCGATTAGTGTGTGATTGAAAATTACGAATTACCAATTAGAACTAATTTAATATAGCTCTTTAATTTCCCGCAAATAATAGATAAAGAAGCAAGAGGAATTTCATATGCATAACAACTGAAATGATTTGTAATGTGTGGTTTATGTGTGTTTATTCAAATTTTTATCTTCCACCTCACACCACACATCCAAGACCTTGCATCCTTAACACTTAACACTTAACTCTTAACCTCTTAATTCTTACAACTTACTACTTTTTAATTTTCATTGTGTTTACTTTAAGCGATAGAACTTTCGGGTTTTATCGCTTTTTCTGTACGATAAAATAGATAAATAAATGTTGAGTTTGAATCTAAAAATAATAATGTGAAGACCTTGTTTAAACACGAAACGTAATCAAATCTGAGTAACAGAAACTAATTTGCTACTTAATAGTATTTGCCAGAAAACCATCGATTTTTGAATCTTTGATAAGAGAAACACACTATTTGCTTTTTTCTTGTAAAGACTACTTATTAAATATATTCAGTGACACTTTAAATCCAACTTCGTTGAACTTTAGCTTGTGAAACGAACTAAAAAAACCGGCATTGAGGTATCTATTGCCGAAGCCATATCCCAATTCGCTATACGACCGGATAAAGGGATTATACAAATGACTGTAATATAAGCGTTCCGTAATAACTCCTTTAGAGAGTCTGGGAACAAGATTAAGCACTAAAAAAGGTGATTCGAACATGAAGTGCGCCTGAATATAAGAATCCGATGCATTATAAAATTGTCTGTCTAACAGATTGAACACACCCCCTATGCCGTCGTCCCAAGTTTCCGGAAAGTTTCGTTTCGCAAAATAAGCGAAATCGGTGAAATACTCAGATTTTTGATTCGAAAAGAAGCCCATTCCAATGTGGTATTGAAAAGATTGCATTAGTGCTAATTGTATGTTTTGACTTATGTCAAATTCCACTCGATTATAAATCGACTCACTTCCAAGAACACCCTTAAACGCTTTTGCAAATTCAAATTTAAAGGTGGGATAGGGCGAGCGAACATATATTTTTTGCTTTCTCTCAAATCGATAATATTGCTCTGGTGTCCATGTTAATGTTATTAATGGCGCAAACGTATTTCGTTGTTTGAACATTTTGGTAATATTATCGGTATCTTCTTGCGGTTGCAAAAGTAATGAATTGTCAGGTGAAGAGGTTAATCCATTTTCTGCCGCATCTCTGATATGATAATCAATTCCGGTTCCGATGCTAAAACCATTTACTACTTCAACCGTATTGTATAAACGAAAATAGTAATCTTTGTAATATTTTAGATTTAAGTCATTTATTTTTAGACTCTTGTTTAGCAGACTATCTTGAATCTCTTTCAAAAACAGCGAACTGTAAGTTTGATTTCCTTTTCCAACAGAAAAGGAGAGTTTACCCAAATGAGTTGGATTATAATTCCACGCAGTAGTAAGATCAGCAAAAAACTCTTTTCTTTTAAACATATACCCGACAAACGCTTTTATGTTGAGGTTCGATTGTCTTTTTAACTCATAATTAACATTGAGTTTTTGACCGTATGTAAATCCGTCTACCGATGAATAACCAAACAAAGCAGGATTGAAAATACCACTATAATTAATGTCAGCTGATCTGTACTTATAGCGCGTATCCATCACCATATTTTTTGCCCAGACCATCGGATCTACTTTCTTATTGTTCAAAGAATCGTTTATAGCTTGTTTATCGTTCTTTTTCGATTGATCCAGATAGTACTGATTCAACAAATCTCGTTCTCGTTGCTGCAATGGTATTTTTCTGGTTTTTTCCCAAAAAACAGGATCATTTTCGATGGGAACGGAATCTAATCTTACTTTGTAAAGGTTGCTGATATTCAAGTTTTTCTTTTTGGGTATTTTATCATTTAAGGAGATGGTCAGGTAATTAATATTTACCAGATTTCTGTTTGAAACTTCATTCCCTAAGTATGAGAATTTCTGATATATAGTAGCATTCACAGGTAAAAGTCGGGTTGCTTTATCATTCCCCATATTCAATTCAATTGAAAAGTTGGATGCCAAATCAACTCCTTCACATACAAACTGAACTACACGCCACGTATCTTTTTCTATTACAAAAGTTCCTTCCAACAATTTAGGAGCCTTGTAAATGGGTGTAAAAGAAATGGTGTAGAAAACAGCATCTTCATGTTTAAATGTTTTTTCAAGTCGATAATGATAGTATTTTTTTGATCCTTCGCGCAACGGCATAAAAAAACGTTCGTTGCTCGACATTTCACTGTATACATTTAGATGGATGAGGTTGGTTGGTAACATTTCGATGATTTTTTTCTGAGGAAATGTTGCAAACAGATGCTTAATGTCAATGGTATAGTTGTTGGGATAATTAAATCTCAATTCACTCTGAACTTCAATTAATCCATCCTTTCCATACTGATTGTGTAATACAAAATTGGGTATTAAATGAGTATAACGATAAAGATAATTTGTTTTTAATGTCTCAATATAAAGTCTCATATATATTTCTGCTTCATACTCTTCAACTGATTCAGAATATATCTCTGCAGATTTCATAGCTTTCACCAAAATTGTATCTAATGGTTCTTCAGCGAAAATTTTTGACGTTACAGATAACAATAAAATAAAAAAACAAAGCAGTATACTTTTTCTCATTGCGGTATTCATACTATGTGCAAATTTACGTGTTTTATTCAATAACAAATAGATTTATTGAAAAAAAACGATTCTACATCCAAAAACTACATTTTTGAATGTAAATATGAATAAAATCTTTTAAAATTCAAATAAATGCTGTCTATATCAATATGTTTTTCTATTTTTGTGTTTAATAACAATGTTATATAACATACGTTTCTAATTGATAGGACAAAAAAGTGAGAAGATTTAAACCCATAGATGTATCTGCATCTTTACCCGACATTTGGAGGGTACTTAATGAAAATGAACATGAACTGTTACGCGAAAATGCTCGTTTCATTAATTACAAAAAAAATGAAATAATCTACTTAGAAAATGATACTCCGGAAGATCTTATGTGTTTACTTAAAGGCAAAGTAAAGATTTATAAAGAAGGAGTAGGAGGGAGAAGTCAAATTATCAGGATGATTCGCCCTGTTCAATATTTTGGATATCGCGCCTATTTTGCTCAGGAACCTTACGTAACATCAGCTTCCGCGTTTGAGGCTTCTCAGGTAAGTTTTATTTCAATGGAAATTGTGGAGCAATTTTTAAGAAATAACGGAACTTTAGCCATGTTCTTCATTCAATTACTTTCGGTAGATTTAGGCATTGCAGATCAACGTGTAGTGAATCTCACACAGAAACACATACGTGGACGATTGGCTGAGTCGCTCCTTTTTTTAAAGGAAAACTATGGGTTGGAAAAAGATGGTGCTACAATAAGTATTTATCTCTCGCGAGAAGATTTGGCAAATCTTTCAAATATGACAACCTCAAATGCAATTCGTACATTGTCAATTTTCGAAAATGAACGAATTATATCTTTAGATGGACGAAAAATTAAATTAATTGACGAAGAGAGGCTTCATAAAATAAGTCGAATTGGTTGATAAAATGAGAAAGATATCGTTTGTAACCCTTCTTTTTTAATTAAACTATTCTTCATTTATGATCGTTTTTTATATGCTTACATTATCTTTGCAGGAAAAATAACATAATCGACCATGATTAAATACATAACTAGTTCGATTTTCTCATCTTTTTACAAGCCTATCAATAAATTTATTGAGAAACCTTGGGAAAATCAATTAAAAACGTTCAATTATTTAATTTCGCACGGAAAGCGCACTTATTTTGGTCAAAAAAATAAATTTCATAAAATCAAAACGCCGGAAGATTTTAAAAAGCTTGTCCCAATTATGGGATACGACGATTTGAAACCTTACTTAAATAAAATAATTGTTGAGAAAAAACCAAATGTCCTTTGGGACACTCCCGTAAAATGGTTTGCCATGTCATCGGGCACAACCAACGATAAGAGCAAATATATACCTGTTACAAAAGAATCTTTGAAAAACTGTCACTATCGTGGAGGACATCAAATGCTTGCACTTTACAACAAGCATTTTCCCGAAAATGCATTTATGTTTGGCAAAGCGCTCGTATTGGGTGGCAGCCAACAGGTAAACTCCATTGGCGATGGTATTTTCACGGGCGACGTGTCGGCCGTTTTGGTCAAAAATCTTCCTTGGTGGGCAAAAAAAAGAAGAACTCCCGAAGAGATTTCTTTGCTTCCGGATTGGGATGTGAAATTGCAAAAACTAACCGATTATGCAATAAAAGAAGATATACGTGCTTTGTTGGGTGTTCCATCGTGGATGCTTGTGTTATTAAAAAAGATTGCCCTCGATACCGGGAAAACTATACCGGAACTTTGGCCCAATTTGGAGGTTTTCTTCCACGGAGGAGTTAGTTTTTCACCTTACATGGAACAATACAAAAAAATAATTCCTTCAGAAAAGATGAATTATTGGGAAACTTACAATGCTTCGGAAGGTTTTTTTGGTGTGCAATATGCACCAGATTCCACCGACTTGCTAATGCTGTTAGACAGTCAGATTTATTATGAATTTATTCCAAATGGCGATTGGGAAAAGGAAAATCCGCAAACACTCACATTAAATGAAGTCGAGATTGGTGTTAAATACGCTATGCTCATTTCTACGAGTGGAGGCTTATGGCGTTATTTGCTGGGAGATACCATTGAGTTTACCTCATTACAACCGCATCTTTTTAAAATTACGGGAAGAACAAAACATTTTATAAACGCTTTTGGTGAAGAGTTGATGATAGATAATGCAGAAGATGCTTTGCATGAAGCATGCAAGATAACCGGAGCAAAAATTACCGAGTATACAGCAGCTCCCGTTTTTTTTGGCGACAACAACAATGGAGCACATGAATGGCTGATAGAGTTTCAGACTTTACCTTCAGATATGAAGCTCTTTACGAAGACTTTGGATAATGCTTTGAAATCGGTTAACTCGGATTACGAGGCCAAACGTTCTTTCGATTTATCTCTGAGAATGCCCATAATAAAAATATTGCCTCAAAACTTTTTTTATAAATGGATGAAATCAAAAGAAAAAATAGGCGGACAATATAAAGTTCCACGTTTGACTAACAATCGGGAATATGTGGATAGTATTTTGAGTTTTTTATCTGAAACTACTAAAATAGAATAAAATTGAATTCTGTTGAACTAAAGTGCGAAAGTTTCAGTAAATTTGCAGCTTGTCAAACGATAATTGCAAAGTCTTGAGTCTTCGATAATAATAGACTGAGAACAAAATGTCGAGGTTTTTGAAATTAAAAGGAACTAATTAAAAAGCTTCTTTTCAAAAATGGAGATAAATGGAATGCAATGAAATCCTAAAACTCATTATTGAGAACATGATAAGAAAAAAACAAACTCGATTAATAATTCTTTTTGCGCTAACAATATTTTTTAGTGCGTGCGGAGAATACAATAAAATTCTGAAGAGCACGGATCGTGATTTGAAGTATACGTATGCTAAAAAGTATTTCGAGGAAAAAAAATACGGACGCGCAATTACGTTGTTAGAAGATTTAGTTTCTTACCTAAAAGGTACAGCACAAGCAGAAGAATCTTTGTATTTGCTGGGGCAAAGTTATTATAACTCGAAGGATTATATGTCGTCCACCCAAATATTTTCAACTTATTACAACACATATCCTAACGGTGAATATGCAGAACCTTCGCTATATTATGCTGCCTACGGCATGTATTTAGACTCTCCTGATCCACAGTTAGATCAAACAAAGACATACAAGGCAATTTCAGAATTTCAACGCTATATTGAACTTTATCCGCAGACAGAAAGAGCGGAACAGGCAAAACAATATCTTTTTGAGTTACAAGAGAAGTTAGCATACAAGGAACTGTTGGCTGCTAAGCTATATTTACGATTGGGAAATTATATGGGTAACAACTACGAAGCAAGTGTGATAACTGCTCGTGAAGCATTAAAAAATTATCCCTATTCAAAATATGCCGAAGATTTTCAGATGCTAATTTTGAGAGCACGCTACGAATTAGCTGAAAACAGCTATCGGGAAGTAAAACCGATGCGCTACAGAGCGGTAATAGACGAATATTTTAACTATAAAAACTCATATCCAACCGGAAAATTTATAAAAGAGGCTGACAGATACTATAAAGAAGCGCAGGAGATTGTTGACAAGCTCCCTGCATCATAATTAAAGAAATATCAATAAGTAAAATAATAATAACCAAAACTTTATATATATATAATGGATTATAAAAGAATAACGGCAAGTACAACTACCGAAACAAGAAATTTAGCAGAATTATCAAAAGAAAACGGAAATATTTATGAAACCGTGAAAATTTTGGGTAAAAGAGCCAATCAAATCTCAGTGGAAATGAAACAAGACCTTGATGCAAAGCTTTTAGAATTTGCATCATACAGCGATAATTTAGAAGAAATTTTCGAGAATCACGAGCAAATAGAAATATCTCGTTTCTACGAAAAATTGCCAAAACCAACTTTAATTGCAATTGATGAATGGGAACACGGAGAAATTTACTACCGTAATCCTGATAAAGAAAAAGACCAATTTTAAGTTATGTTGCAGCGTATTCAAACCATATATTTACTGCTTGCTTCAATATGCATGGTGGTGAGTCTTTTAACTCATCTGGCAACGTTTAGCTTTAATGGCGAGATTGTTCAATTTGAAGCAATGGGCTTTTATTTGAACGAGGAAATAATTTTTTCAACTTGGGGACTCTTCGTTATCGGAAATATAAGTGCAATTTTGTCTGTGTTAATTGTTTTTTTCTATAATAAACGAATGCTTCAGATAAGATTGGCAGGCATCAACATTTTTATAATGCTTGGTTATTATGGGCTTATGGGATTTTACATCTATATGCGGAATCCGGAAGCTAATTCGGCGTTCCAAAACATAGGGATAGGGATTATAATGCCTTTTATTGCGATGATCTTAACTTATCTTGCAATCAGAAAAATTGGTGCCGATGAAGCATTGATTAGATCGTTGAATAGAATTAGATAAAATAGATACAAGGGTTAAGAAATGAAGTGGTCAGTCGTAAAGATAAGAATATTAGTTAGTTAGATCTATCAGAAAAATCCTTGTCTCTGCCATTTTTTTGTAAAAGACTATTTAAATCAAATTGCTAAAAGCCTTCATAATTTCTAATTATGAAGGCTTTTCGCAATATATTTTCACATGTGTATCTATGAAGTCTAAGAAGTCATGATGTTGCTCTTTTGTTATCATTTTTGGGTAACTTAATATGAGCAACTCTTGGGGAGTTCCATCCAGACGATAGGGCAAATGCATAAATCTGTATGGAGTGAGAGTAAACCCTGCTCTTTCGTAAAATTGTAATCTTCTGACCGATAATTCGTTTATCAATGGGTCGATTTCTAAGATAATGGTATGTTCAGAGTCTCGTATTTGTCTGATTATTTGAAAACCATATCCATGACCGCGTAACTCGGGCGAAACAGCGAGATATTCAATGTATCGATAATTGTCCCATTCCCAATAAAAAACTATCCCCAGTAACTCTCCGTTTTCCCAAACGGATAAAGGATAAAAATGAGAGTTTTCGCATGCGCGTCTGTGATCTGCTAATTTACGACGTTCGGCAACCGGGAAACTCTCTTCGTACAAGTTCCAAACTTTGCTCCATCTTTCGCTATCTTCCCACTCAATTATCAGAAATTCCATAACATCATAATTAATTTGTCATATCAATAAGACCTTTCTTTAATTGATAAACTTATTGCTGACATCATTTAGGATTTGTAATGAAATAAGTTGACTGTTTGAAACGAAGCTGTTTTATTTGTTAACTACTTGAAAATTCTGCGAATAACGGGTTATTTAATGAATTTCCAAGGAAGTTAGAGAACAAAAAAGTTAATTTAAAGCGTCATGTTATTTCGGCACAATTCCTTAACCGACAAAAGTAATAAAAAAGGACGGAGTTTTATAAATTATATCTGCTCAATTAATTACCAGCTACATCTTACAAATCACATGTGCCATCTTCATAACACGATAGACCCTTTGTGGTTTCAATATTCGTATGGGCGATGGATTTATCTTTTTGCCATTCATCAAAAGATTTCTGTAGCTTTTTAAGAAATGCACCCACAGGCTGGGAACCTACAAGAGCATATTTTCTATTGAATAGAAAGGTAGGAACTGTATCGAATCCTAAATTGGCTGCTTCCTGGATATCTTGTTTAACTTCGTATGCGTAGATGTCGCTATGCAGCAACTCTTCTACTTCCTTTTCTTTTAATCCGACTG
Source organism: Dysgonamonadaceae bacterium (assembly GCA_028696875.1). Classification (GTDB taxonomy): domain Bacteria; phylum Bacteroidota; class Bacteroidia; order Bacteroidales; family Dysgonomonadaceae; genus UBA2632. Next base: position 714 of record JAQVGF010000044.1, on the reverse strand, counting down.
AGGTGCCAATTTTTATCAAAACGTTATAGTCACTATAATCTTTTGCTTCTTCAAAGTAAGCTTTAGAGAGTAAGAGCATCACCTCAGAAGCTAATCCTTTGGTGGCGGCCAGTTTTACCAGTCTGTGTGCATCAAGTGTATTGGCAGCAACGGAATTTTCTAAGTTGGAAGTAATTCCACACTCTTTAGCTAATGCTTCAATTTGCACTAACATTTGTTTTATGTTTTCCTCAGAAACACCCACGCTTTTTTCCAGATACTCTATTATGGAAGTTCCTTCGCCTTTGTTAGGCAATGTAGGATTTAGTTGAAATGCTTTCCATTCCAGCTCAACTTGATCGCTATGAGGAAATTGCTCCAATGCTTTTTCGTAATGTACTTTACCAAGATAACAGTATGGACACATTATATCGGTCCAGACTTCAACTTTCATTTTTTCAGAATTCATGTTTCTATTTTAAGTTTGTGTTCATTGCATAAACGTTGATAGAGGTCAATTGTTCAAGAGAGGTGGGAGTTACGGGGTGTGGGTTTGGGTTTTGAGGTATGTGGTGTGTGGTGATGCTTTAGCTGTTGGATGTTAGGTGTTAGGTGTTAGATTTTGAGAATCAGGCATTAACACACTCTCAGTTTTTAACGGGATTCTTCATTCTTCATTCTTCATTCTTCATTCTAAACTCTTCGTTTAATAAGGTAATAAGGTTAGAAAAGGAA
>JAQVGF010000043.1:3442-14118 GCA_028696875.1 Dysgonamonadaceae bacterium | reverse complement strand
AATTCTTAATTCTTAGTTCTTCACTCTTAATTCTTAACTCAAAACCTGCTCAATCTTTTTCAATTCATCATCACTAAAGCTCAAATTATCAATTGTTTTCAAATTATCTTGCAATTGTTTCATGGAACGAGTGCCCACAATAAGCGAAGTCACAACATCTTTTCGCAATGCCCAGGCAAGCGCCATTTGTGCCAATGATTGGTTACGCTCTTCGGCAATTAAGTTCAGTTGTCGAACTATGGAAACAATCTCTTTAGTAATCTGCTCTTTCTGTAAAAAACCGTCCGGATTGGCAGCGCGCGACTCCGGAGGAATGCCGTTGAGGTATTTATCTGACAAAATGCCTTGAGCAAGCGGTGAGAATCCGATGAAGCCTGAGCCTTCTTTCTCTACTACATCAAAAATGCCCTCTTCAGGTTCGCGATGGAGCATGCTATATTTACCTTGAAATATTAGACAAGGTACATGTTGTTCTCGCAAGTAGGTCATAGCTTGTCTGGCTTCTGCAGGCGGGTAATTTGAGATACCTATATACAATGCCTTGCCTTGTTTCACAATATCAACAAGTGCTTGCATAGTTTCTTCCACAGGAGTTACTCCATCGTAACGGTGCGAATAGAATATATCGAAATATTCCAATCCTGTCCGTTTCAAACTTTGATCAATACTTGCCATCAGGTTTTTTCTTGACGAACCATCGCCATAAGGGCCGGGCCACATTAAATATCCTGCTTTTGACGAAATAATCATCTCGTCGCGGTGCGACGCTAAATTATCTTTCAGTATTTTCCCAAAATTTGTTTCGGCTGATCCGGGAGGAGGACCATAATTGTTTGCTAAATCAAAGTGTGTTACTCCATTTTCGAAAGCAAAATGAATCATCTTTTTTGCCTCGTCAAAATTATCGTTGTTCCCAAAATTGTGCCACAATCCTAAAGAGATAATGGGCAACTGTAATCCGCTAAGTCCGCAATATGAGTATTTCATAGGTCAATTTTTTTAATGGTGAATGTTAGTTATTTGAATTTTCTTTCCATTTCCTCGTGGTTTATAACCGAAATTACTTTTTTTCCATCTGGTGTGTAATTAGGTGTTGGACAAGCAAAAAGATTATTTACAATATCTGTAATTTCGTCTACTGATAAAAGTTTTCCGTAATTGATTGCCGTCGATTTAGCAAAAGAGAGCGCCAATGTCTCTTGTATTTCCGATTTAACATCTAATCCCGTCTCAATCAAGTTTCCCAACATCGATTTAATGAGCTTCACTACATTCGGGTTTTCAATTTCAGATGGAACGCCTTGTATGGCGTAGGTGTTACTCCCCAAATTACTCAATTCGAAACCCAGCGATTCCATATCTTCTTGAATTGTAGGTAGAATAGCAGCTTCTGAGGCGGTAAACTCCACCATTTCGGGAAAAAGCACCCGTTGTGAAAATCCTTTTTTTCGTTGAATATTTCGTAAATATTTATCGAAAAGAATGCGTACATGAGCCCGATGTTGATCAATAATCATTAATCCCGATTTCACCGATGTGAGGATATATTTTTGTTTGTACTGATAATAATCGGGGAATGCATCGCGCGTGGCAGAATCATCAGGGTTTTGTTTTTCGTCCGAAAAATTGAGCGTGGATGGTTTGCTTTCAATCTCTTCATCGTCTGCTTCCACTTCTTTTTCAAAATCGTTGTAAAGGGTTTCCCAATTCATCTTTGGGGGTTGCATATAACTACTTTGTTCAAAAGGGTTATAATTTGGATTGATATCTAATTGGGGGGAACGAGGCTGTTTATCTTTATCAAAAACCGGTATGGGAATAGAATCCTGTGTATCGAAATCGATGCTGGGAACGGCATTGAATTTTCCCAATGACTCTTTGATGCTTACCATCAAAATTTGCCAGATGGCTTGTTCGTTTTCGAACTTTATTTCAGTTTTGGTCGGATGAATGTTAACATCAATGGAATTTGGATCCACCTGAAAGTAAATAAAGTAATTTGGATTTTCGGTAGGCTGTATCAAATTTTCGAATGCTACCGAAATAGCTCTGTTAAAATAGGGATGGCGCATGTAACGACCGTTTACAAAGAAATATTGGTTGGCGCGGCTTTTCTTTGCATGTTCCGGTTTTGTAACGTAACCAAATATTTTCACCAGCGTTGTGTCTATATCTATCTCAACCAATTGCTGATCCATGTTTTTACCCATAAGCTGGGCTATGCGCTGACGCAAACCTGTCGGAGGTAGTTGAAGAAGTGTAGCATTGTTGTCGTAAAGCGTAAACTCTATATCAGGGTGGGCGAGTGCAATTCTTTCCACTTCCAGGAGTATGTTGCGACGCTCTGTTTCGTTCGATTTTAAAAATTTTCTTCGTGCCGGAACATTAAAAAAGAGGTTTTTTACCGTTATACAAGTTCCTTCATTAGTAGAAACAGGTTCCTGCGATTCTACTTTCGAACCGGATATAGTGATTAAAGAACCTATTTCTCTATCGGCTGTTCGCGTTTTAATTTCTACCTGCGATATGGCTGAAATGGAAGGCAAAGCTTCGCCTCGAAAACCCATGGTTGTGAGTGCAAAAAGATCTTCAGCTTGTTGAATTTTCGATGTAGCATGTCGTTCAAAAGCCATCCGTGCATCTGTTTCCGACATTCCTTTCCCATTATCAATTACCTGAATGATTGTGCGACCTGCATCTTTTATAATTATTTGTACATGGGTTGCTTCTGCATCAATAGCGTTTTCAACCAGCTCTTTTACAACAGAAGCAGGCCGCTGAATGACCTCGCCGGCAGCAATTTGATTTGCAATGGAATCTGGTAAAAGATGGATAATATCGGACATGTTTAGAACTGGATTTAAATAGTGGTTGTAAGAAAATGGATTTTTTGTTTTTCGGTATTGCTGATTATAAAACGTTGCATGCAACGTCTCTTCTACATGAGTGCAGAACTCAGTGCATACCGCAACCTACACCGTGCAATGTTTTTAGGGTGATTTCTATCTGCAGTTTCTTCCACTTCTTATAAAATCTACGTAAAATATATAAAATAGGCAACCAGAACAAGTACAACCAGAAATACAGCGAGTGTTACATTTCGTTTTGTATTTGATTTTCCGGTGCTCCCTTCTCTGTTTATTTTTCGTCTTACGTGATTGGTGTTTCTAATAAATTCTCCCTTTATAGTGGGTTTAAATTCGCTGTCTTCTACTACACCCATCTCTTTTTTTACTTTCAATACGCGTTCGTTAAACTCATCTTTATCAGGATCGAAGAGGATGGGTTTATAATTAAATTGACGCGGTTTTCGGTTGTTATAGAAAAAAAACATAATCGTTTTTGAGTTTATTGGTTCAATACAAATATACTAAAAAAAACAACACTATCTCATTCACGTTCAAAACGTCTTGGAGTAGGTCGAGGTTCCATTAAATTCTTTTCAGGAATCCTGAAAATATCTAACTTATTAAGAGGGCGCACATTGTCGTACCAAATAAAGCCTTTCAGCTTTTTGTCTTCGGGTTTTAACAGGCTCAAAGGATTTGTTTCAGCAGTGGTTGATGACCAAAGTTTTAATTTTTGCAATTCGTTTTTCAGAATATCCATTGAGAGGTAGGCGCTGTTGGTTTTGTTTAAACCAATTATAGTTCCATCATCTTCTTCCAGATAATAGAGAGATTCTGCATCGCCTTCCACAAGGACATAATATATTTCGCCATCCCGAAAATAGACTTTCATTTCGCGGCCTTTCAGCTGATTGTATTGATCATCTTTTTGTCTGTCCTGAATGCTAAACGCATAATTTTTGATGTATACTTTCTCTATTGTGGAATCATTCATATAGATATTCATCTCGTCTCCTATGATTTGATTATTTTCGTGCCAAAGGATAGGATCTTTGTACATATAAAGAATTGAATCTTTTGAGATATACTCCATTGAGTCACAAACACCTTGCAAGTCGGTTCGATAAAAACGAACATTGTAATATGCTTTTAGTTCCTTATCAACAGAGTCTGTCAACATGGTTAGCGTATCTGCATGAAGAAAGAGACTGTCTTTTTGTGAATATTCTGTAGCAAAAGCAGAATCAGTTGCCAGTGCAAATTCTGTTTTTTCGTCATAATATCCATAATTTCCTTGCAATATGACTTTACGTGCGGTGTCTTGCAACAGCATGTTCCCGTGAACAATTCCGTAGCCGCTTGCACGATTATAATAGATGGTGTCGCCGGTAAGCGACTTATCATTGTTACTGCTATACACTGTAGAACGATCCAGCAATTGTGAATCATCCGTATTGGTATTATACCAACCACGTGTGGTGTGAATATATCCACTGTCGGACACGATGGTGGAAGGACCTAAAATATCTGCAATTTTGCTGGCAGTATTATATTTTAAGGTGTCGGCAAAAATGGTGTAATCTTCATTTATCAGCTTTACGCTGTCGCTAAACAATGCTTCCTTACTAACGGGATCATATTGCCCCCAGAAAGAGGTCAACTCGTTTTGTTCGTCCACCAGCATACCACCATCAAAATAATATCCGAGGTTCTCTCTGCGATCGTAATTCAAGCTATCGGTAAAAAGCGTTACCTGGTTATCTTCCATCCTTACGTTGTCTCTTAGTTTGGCAAGCTGTGTGTTGCCTTCGTAATGCAAATAATCGCCATATACAAAAATGGTATCTCCCTGATTTATCTGTACGTTACTAAATGCTTCAAACTTGTTTGATCCATCGTACAAATAAGCGCTGTCACAATACATAAATGCTCCTTCGTGATAAAAAATTACATCACCGGTCAATATTTGCATTTCACGTATTGCTGCTTTGCGCAGTTCGTCTGCCTGACGCAATTCAACTATTTTGGGAGGAGGTTGCTGAGCATTCACGGCCATTATAAACACAAAGAGTACACTAATGAGGAGTGCACTCTCTATTGAAAATAATTTATGTGATTTGATTTTTTTCATTTATCAATAAAGGGATAATTTGTGTTTGAGAAAACAACAAGTGGATTTTAATCAGGTTACGGATTCAATTAAAAATGTGTGAGATGTTTTTTTGGTTTTTCGTTTTTTCGCTGTTGATCGTTATTCTGAAATGGCCGGACTTATATACAAACAATCAATTATCAAAAGAATAACTTAAAAAACTCACTCTCTTTCAGACACCCAGTGTCCCTCATCCATCTTTAATTTTTAACTCTTAGTTCTTGCTTTTTATAAAGAAATAATCTACAAGTCCACTATAATTACCTTATCCACCCTTCGTATCTAAACTCGCAATTTTTCCAGTTCTCATCAATTCTAACGTACGTTGTTTTTATTTTATTCTTCAGCCACTTATCCAATATTTCCTGTCTTTTTTTATTTTCCGCCATCATCTTAATGGTTTGATAATCGTTATTCATATTGGCTTTATGACCTTCAGTTCTACTGGATAGTTTAACAATTGCCGCTACTTGTTTGTCTTTGGCGTTGCGCATAATAAAAGGCTTCGAAACTTCTCCTGGCTCCATTTCTCCAATTTTCAGCGCAATATCTTGATTCAGCTCGTCCATTTCGAATCGAGGTGTTCCGGCATAATTGCTTTCTCTACTCATGTTTACCATAATACCCTTGTTGTTGCGCGTATCTGTGTCAGCAGAAATAAACGTAGCTGCTTCTTCAAAAGATATTTTTCCTTCTACAATTGCACTTTGAATTGAATCGAGGCGATTAATAGCTTTGTCTAACTCTTCCTGCGGAACTTTTGGTTTTAAGAGAATATGACGAAAATTTCCTTGATCACCGCGTCTTTCTATAAGTTGAATGATGTGATAACCAAATTCTGTTTCCACAATGTTTGACACTTTTGTGGGGTCGTTCAATGTAAATGCAACATTCGCAAACTCAGGTGCAAGCGTTGCTCTTCCCATAAAACCAAGTTCGCCACCTTTGGCAGCCGAGCCATCTTCGGAGTAAAGTAATGCCAGCGTTGAAAATTCAGACTCACCTGAATTTATTCGTTCGGTAAAATCTCTCAATCGTGCCTTTACAGCATCAATCTCTTTTAGAGGAATGTTGGGCTCAAGAGTAATAATTTGCACTTCTACCGTGGTGGGGATAAAGGGCAGACTATCTTGAGGAATGGCGTTGAAGTATTTTCTAATTTCGGAGGGTGCTATTGTTATTTCTCCAATCAATTTATTTTGAACTCCATTAATCAATTCGCCCTCTCTTATTTGGGTGCGAATATCTTCTCGTATTTCTCGGATTTTTTTACCGTAATATTCTTCCAGCTTCTCTGCTCCTCCGGCTCTATCAATAGTTTCATTCAGATAATAATCAACCATTCGGTTTACATTGGTATCGGAGATTTCAATACTATCTAATTTAGCTTGATGCAGAAAAAGTTTATTTACGGCAATTTGCTCAGGGATAAAACAATAAGGATCGCCATCTATACGGGTATTGTTCAGTAGCATTTCACGGCGTGCTTCTTCTACTTCCGATTTAAAGATTGCTTCATCTCCCACTACCCACACAATTTCTTCAACAATATTGTTTTGTGAAAAAAGTTGTTGAAAACCAATGATAGCGAGGAATAAAATAAAAATTTTCGCAGAAAATTTCATAGTACGTTTTATGTTTAAAATAATGATTGTAAAAGTAACTATATTCAAGTAGTAGCCAAACATGTTCGCTGTTAAAAGTAGTTATAACGTACTTTGGAACAAGAAATTTCTATTTTGATGATATTTAGAAAATGCGTAGAAACACAAAATATTGTATCTCTACCTGCTTAATAATCAGACTAAATTATTTTATAGAATTGCGCGCAATTCTCTAAAAGCTCATTTTCAACCCTGAAAAAAAACTGCGAGGTGCGCCCGGTCCATATACATAAGACGATGCCCGTCCGGCTCCTGTATCAAAATCTTTTTGATATTCATTGAATATGTTTTGTATACCGGCATTTAGTTCAAGCATAATATATTCATAAATGGGAAAAGTGTAAGATAACTTGGTGTTTATTTCGAAAAATGAAGGCGATTTTTCGGTTATGTTTACCTTCGAAAACCTGTGAATACCTTCCACGCCTTTGCCTGCTTCATGAGGAACTAACATGCTGCCCGTATAATTTCCGGACAATGATGCAGCAAATTTTTTCACCGGAGTCCAGGTCGCAACAAAATAAGCGTATGTATCGGGCGTACGCATCATTTCATGGGTTGGTACCACTTGATCTATCTCTTTCTCTTCTTCGTTTTCAGGCTCCCACCATTTTCTTTCAGAACTATAAAGGCTTCTTTGGAAAGTCGCCCCAGCTTGCAGGTTCAGCCAAGAAGCTATGTCCACGCGTACCTCTAAGTTTATACCATATACTTTTGCACCATCATCCGCATTTTGTATCAGAATTTCATTTCCTGTTTTCACTTCTACGAATGGATTTTTTAGATGAGTATAAAATCCTTCAACAAGAACATTCAAATTAACCCTTTCTATTTGTTGATACATATCGATGGAGCCACTAATGCTTTGCGATTGTTCAGCATCTAAATCATCGGACAAACGTCTCACAATTTGTTCGCCTCCGGCGATATCCACATGCAAATCTTCGTCAAAGAGCTGAGGTGGTCTAAATCCCTCGCTGTAGCTTAATCGGAAGTTTATATTTTCATTTGGGTTGTATCTGATATTGGCACGTGGACTGAAGATGAGGTTCTCTACCAAGTTATTTTTATCCAATCGTCCGCCAATAAGCAAGCTCCAATTGTCATTTTTCCATTCGTTTTGGGCAAATGCAGTTGCGGTTTTAGAATATTGTCTGATCGATTCTATTCTGTATCCACTAACATCATCGAGTTCGCTGCCAAGATATTCCAATCCTCCGGTCAAACTCGCAGGCATAAACAAAAACTGATCGAATTTGTGGCTGTATTGTCCACCTACTTGATAAGTTAACTCGGTTGAGCGACCATAAGATATTAGTCTATTATTGTAGTTATCAATGGCTTCGTTGGTTATATCAATTTCTTCTTGAGTCATATTGGGATTGATATTGGGCAAATTACCGACTGCGGGATCTCCTCCTCCATAGTAGCTTTTTCTATCGGTGTGTTGAGCTGAGCCATACAAGCTGAATTTATTCTTTCCATCGGCTGATGATTGATCAAACTTCACTCCTCCTCCATTAATAAAATGTTCTGCTTGTTCTGCAATGTATGCTTCGTGTGGAGGGCGATTCAATTGATCACCTCCGCGACGGAACTCGTGCATGTTATGATATTCGAGCGTAATTCTGGAATAATGTCCTGTTTTTAAAAATGAACGGAATCCCAACGAACGGTTCTTAAGAACCGGAAGCTCGGTAAATCCATCGCCATCAACATCATATCCGTCTCTTGTCCGGTGTTGTCCGTATACCATCATACCTGCTTTTCTGCTGTCGGTAAGCATGGATGCATTAAACGATTTGTTATTTTCGAATGCTCCATCGGAATTGAAATTGGTTAATGTATGAGCAAACTCGGCTGAATTGCGTAACGGCTCTTTCGTTATAATATTTATAGTACCACCAATTGCCGAAGAACCCATTAGGGCAGAACCTCCACCACGAACAACTTCTACTTTTTCGATCATATTGGCCGGAATATGCTCCAATCCATAAACACCACCCAGCGAACCGATAATAGGTCGAGAGTCGATAAGAATCTGTGAATATGGACCATCTAACCCATTGATTCGCACTTGGGTAAACCCACAATTTTGACAATTATTTTCGACACGTAATCCCGGTTGAAATTTAAGTCCGTCGGATAAAGTTGTAGAATTAGTAACATCAAATGTTTTCATATCTAAAACGCTTACCAATGATGGAGATAAACGTCGCTTGTTGCCATTTCTATCTGCCGAAATCACAACATCTTCAAAATAGATGGTGCTTTCTTCTAAATCGAAGTTCATCTCTATTGTTTCACCTTCAATTGTCTTGACGGGCTGTTCAATTGTTTTATAACCCATCATTTTCACTTGAACGGTAAATTCTCCGATAGGAAGATTTTTCAAAAAGTAATGTCCTGTCGCATCGGTTGCAGTTCCGGTAGTTGTTCCTTTAAACTGTAAAGTTACATAAGGCAGATGTTCTTGCGTGTTTTTATCTAAAACGTGACCAAAAATATTTGCATCGGTTCCTTTAGCTGGTTTTTCTGCAAACGATTGGTTTATAAAAAGGCAGAGTAATGCCAAAAACATATATTTAATTTTCATTGTTTGTTTTAATTGGTATCTGCTAGAAAACGATTATTTCAAAAACGAATGTAACGTTGTATTTGCCGTTTTCTTGGGAAGATTAATTATTTTCGAGTTGCAAGCAAAACAGATGTCTCGCAAAGCATAAACTCTTGAATCCTACATTTTATTTAAAATAAAATGCAGTTTTCGCTACGATAAGATTGAATTGATTTTGAATAGTAAGCAATCGGAAATGAGTGCTTATTTTAGGAATGGTGTGGAGGTGCTCGAAGTAGCTTTGAGTTGATCTTTTCGGACAAAAATATTTCATCCTGTCGGATGTAATCGTGTTGAACGAGAGTGAAAAACGGACTATTTATCTCAATATGTGAAACAATTGTATCCGTTGAATATCCATGGGTATGAAATTCTATTGCTATAAGCTCTTTCGAGGTATGATTGTGCGTTGTTTTCTCACCTTTCTTAAATGGATGTGAGTGAACAACAATAGAATTATTCTCAAGATGATTATGAGTAAAAAATATCTTACCGTTTATAAAGAATATAAACAATAGTGGTAAAAGCCATTTTATAGATTGAATCAAACTCTTTTGTCTCATAGCAGGCTACAAATGTATCTGTTTTTAAGACAATAGGAGGCTGTTTTTCGAAATATTGACGTCAAATATACAACTATAAAGTTTTTTTAATTTTTCTTGTTTAGTTTTGTATCTTGATTGTATAGAATATTGCTTTTTCTAATATCTTGATTGATGTTTTATCACAAATTAATTGGTTCACCATTATATTTCTCTATTTTTGTTTAGAAAAGAATATCAACAATGAGCTGATAAGATTTGTTATAGATAAAATTACGCTTTGGTATAACAACTTTAACGCAGAAAATGAATCCCTTCGATATAATAAACAAATACTATAAAAAAGAGACGAAACTCTATAATATCTACATATCGCATGTTACGGATGTCACCAATAAAGCTCTCTCTATAGCTCAGCGTCATCCGGAATTAGCCATTGATGTTCATTTTCTGGAAGAAGCAGGTCTGCTGCACGACATTGGTATTTTTATGACAAAAGCACCACAAATTGCTTGTAAGGGTAAATATCCATATATTAGTCATGGGTATTTAGGACGAGAATTGCTTACCGAGGAGGGATACCCGCGTCATGGACTTGTCTGCGAAAGGCATACGGGTACGGGGTTAACATTAGAAACAATATTGCAACGAAAGCTACCAATCCCTCACCGAGACATGCAACCGCAAACAATGGAGGAAAAAATTATTTGTTTTGCAGACAAATTCTTTTCTAAATCGAAATTGGGGAAAGAGAAATCAGTAAAAAAAATCCGCTCAAACTTAGGTAAACATGGAAAACATCAAATTTTGAAGTTCGATGAATGGTGTGAGATGTTTTTGTGAAAGGATGTG
>JAQVGF010000043.1:0-3342 GCA_028696875.1 Dysgonamonadaceae bacterium | reverse complement strand
CCGAGTTCCGAGTTCTTTTGCATTTAAAAAACCTTATTTGGATTTCTGGTTAGACCTTAGTAACCGGCGAATCTATCCATACCTCAACCTTATTACCTTAGTAATCGGAGAATTAAGAATTAAGAGTGAAGAATTAAAAGAGTGCTCGCACGCTTTTGCACATTTCGACTTCGCTCAATGCGGGAATTTCGACTTCGCTCAATGCTGGATCGTGTGCTGCAAAGCAGAGAGTATTGAAATATCTTTTTATGAAACACGAAATCACAAAATACAACGGTAAAATATTCCACCCTAATTCCGATTTTTGAACACCGAATAGCGAATGTCGAAATCTTTGGCAAACAATTTGCAGTAACAATTGAGGTTATGAAAGAAAATAATCAGATGATTATGTTGTGAGCTGTTTTGTGTATAAGCATTTCACTCTAATGTAATTGCATGATTAAACAAATATAGTATGAAAAAAGAAGATAAAAATAAAAAACCGACCGATAAAGTATCAGAGGAGGATGAGCTGACTTTAGGTCACAACAATCCCGAGGAAGAAGTTCATTCGAGCGACAATTTGTCAGAGAAAGATGAACTTATAACAGAGCAAGTGATTGATGAAGTTGAAACCCTCGAAAAAAAATATGAAGAGTTAAATAATAATCATTTACGTCTTCATGCCGAATTTGATAACTACCGTAAGCGCACCTTGAAGGAAAAGATGGAAATTATTAAAGCTGGAGGAGAAAGAGTTCTAACCGACATGATTCCTCTAATTGATGATTTCGAAAGAGCTTTGGAAACAGTGCAAGAAGCTGATGATAAAGAAGCTATTATTCAGGGATTAGAGCTCATTTATAACAAATTTATTAATTTTCTAAATCAAAACGGAGTTAAAGAAATTCAGGCTATTGGAGAAAAATTTGATGCCGAGAAGTTTGAAGCGGTTACAACTATACCCGTTCAAGATGACTCTCATAAAGATGTTGTGGTAGATTGCATCCAAAAAGGATATGTTCTAAATGACAAGGTGCTCCGCTTCCCCAAAGTAATTGTAGGTAAATAAAAGATGTCAAAGAAAAGAGATTATTACGAAGTTTTAGGTGTTGCGAAAAATGCGAGCGCTGAAGAGATAAAGAAAGCATATCGGAAGAAAGCAATTGAACATCACCCTGACAGAAATCAAGGCGACAAAAAGGCAGAAGAGAGATTTAAAGAAGCTGCCGAAGCTTACGAGATTTTAAGTGACGAGAACAAACGCTCACGTTATGATCGGTTTGGTCATGCCGGTGTTGGAGGTGCTGCCGGAGGTGGTTTTGGAGGAGGTATGTCAATGGACGATATCTTTTCACAATTTGGAGACATCTTTGGCGGATTCGGAGGTTTTGGAGGCTTTGGCGGAGGAGGGCGAGGTGGACGCAGAACAAATCGAGGTTCCGATTTAAGGGTAAAAGTAAAATTAAACCTAAAAGAGATACTCAACGGTGTTGACAAAAAGATTAAAGTTAAGAAGTACGTTTCTTGTAGCCATTGCAATGGCAATGGATCGGAAGGAGGAGATTCTTACACAACTTGCGACACTTGTAGAGGTTCGGGTGTGGTGACACGCGTAACAAATACAATTTTAGGACAGATGCAAACATCCAGCACCTGTCCGTCGTGTGATGGCGAAGGAAAAACTATCACCAAAAAATGTACGTACTGTACCGGAGAAGGAGTAATTCGCGACGATGAAATTATTACTATTCAAATTCCTGCCGGCGTAGCCGAAGGGATGCAACTTTCAATGGCAGGCAAAGGGAATGCTGCACGTCGTGGAGGAATAAATGGTGATTTATTGATTGTTATAGAAGAAGAGAAACATCCGGATTTAATCAGGGATGAAAATGATTTGATTTACAATCTGTTTTTAAGTTTCCCAACTGCTACGCTGGGTGGTTCTGTTGAGGTGCCCACTATTGACGGCGTAGCCAAAGTGAAAATTGAACCGGGCACACAACCGGGCAAAGTGTTGCGTTTGCGCAACAAAGGTTTACCGTCGGTACACGGTTATGGTACCGGAGACTTATTGGTAAATGTGAACGTATATGTTCCTGAGTCGGTTTCCGACAAAGAGCGCAAGGTTCTTGAAGATTGGGAGACATCTTCCAGTTTTGAACCTTCAAAAACTGCTAAAAAAACAGTATTCAGTAAATTTAGAAAAATGTTTGACTGAGTTTTATCTCAAAAAAATATAAGAATAAAGGCTTAATTAAGTTGTGGCAAAATGCTGCGAAATCACGCAAAGGGATTATTTTCTTTTGCGTGTTTCTTTTTTTTTGGTAAGACAAGGATGGATAACACATTGAGAGCTCTTTCTTACGTGATCAATAGAAATATGAAGAGGCGGTTGGGATAATATTTATAAAGAACTAATCTAAATCAATCCGTCTTCTTTATCCATGGATGTAGCATCTCATCAACCATTCCCAACTCTTTAGCCTTTTTGAAATCACTTAACGCAGCAAGTTTATCAAACTGCTTCAATCGTAATTGTCCTCGCAAAAAATAATACATTGGGTTGTCAAACTCGATGGATGCAGCAGCTTGTAAATCTGCAGACAGCTTCGAAAGTTGATCTAAATTCAGATAACATTCTGCACGTTTAAGATATAAACTAGTCATATCGGGATGTGAATTTAATACAGATGTGTAAATTCTTTCAGCCTCTTCCCAGTTTTCATCCAAACGATATATCAAAGCTTTGCCTAACAATCCATAAGGAGAAAATTCTCCATGACGTTCTGCAACAGCGAAATCTTTCTCTGCTCCCACTCTGTCTTTTGCCTCAAGTTTAAGAACTCCTCTGTTATAAAGCGCATCAACATCCAGAGAATCTACTGTAAGAATGGTATTGTAATCGGATTTTGCCTCTTCCCATTTTTCCATTTCTTTCAACAATGCAGCTCGCTGGTGTAAAATAAAAACTGAACGCGGGTGTTTATTTAATGCTGCCGTTAAGGACATATAAGCTTCATCCAATTTTCCCAGATGCTGTTGTATTGTGCCCAAACTTGTCATCAACCAGGTGTTGTTATCATTATCGAGGTCACTATTAATTGCCTGCTTTAGGGCATATTCCGCACTATCCAGAAGGTTTAACTCCATATAATCGGCTGATTTTGTAACCCATTGCGTATACGTTTTGGGTTTAAGTGCTTGAGCAAATCCCAACGTTGTGAAACAGAGCAGAAAAAGCAATACTTTAGATTTATAATTCATATCAAAAATTTATTTTCAAAATATCGTTTACTTGATATTTCAGGTTGTTAGTTTTGTAAGTAAACAAAAGTAACTATGATTTGGTTGTTTTTT
>JAQVGF010000042.1:8135-14253 GCA_028696875.1 Dysgonamonadaceae bacterium | reverse complement strand
CTTAGTTCCAAAGAACTGGAAGCAGCAATTGCCGCCGAAGATGTAAACATACTTAAATCGGTTAAAGGCATTGGGACAAAAACTGCCCAACGCATCATTGTCGACTTGAAAGATAAAATCAAATTCACCGACTATGAAGGTGTACCTCCTACCAAAGGCGATATATCGATACCTGCTTTAGGAAAGGAAGCAGTTTCGGCATTGGTCATGTTGGGATTTACACAATACAATTCTCAAAAAGTTGTAGCAAAGGTTCTCGAAGAAAACTCATCGTCAACTGTAGAGGGTATTATTAAGGAGGCTCTTAAAAGGTTGTAAACTTAGGGAAGCCGTGAGAGGAAACTAAATTAAGAATTAAGAATGAAGAATGAAGAATTGCGCTTACTCTATGTTCTCATTTTCAACAGAATAGAATAATTGTAAGGTATGGATTTCTGCTTGTTCGTCTTACTTAGAGGAATTGTCTGTATTAGTTGACATCAAACTTCTTCGATAACCAACACTCAGTATTTAACAATAAATAGCATTATGTTCACATATTTCATTTGTTCACGTTACGTGAACATTGTATATTTGTGAACACATGGGAAAAGAAATTGTACATATCGCTCTTAAAAACCTTCGTATAACAACCGGAATTGAAGGTCAATGGCAAACGGATACCTCTTTTGATGATAAATTGAAAGTCGATGGTCAATTAAATTTGAGAATAAACAACCATGATTATTTGTTTACTGTAGGTATAAAGAATGAAGTTCGTCAACATCAGGTACATCAATTAGAACTCTATAATGCTGTATATAAAGACTTTTTATTGATAGCTAAGCATATCTTCCCACGAGTAAAAGAAATATTACACCAAAAAGGAATTGCTTATTTAGAAGCCAATGGCAATATATTTCTACAAACAGATAAGGTGTATCTCTTCGTTGATACACATAAAAACATAGATCCAAAAAAAGCACAAGCCAATCGGGCATTCACAAAAACAGGATTAAAAGTACTCTTCTATCTTTTACAACACAAAGAGGATATCAATCTTACACAAAGAGAATTATCAAGAAACACCAATGTGGCATTAGGAAATATTCCTCAAGTAATTAAAGGACTTCAAGAAACCGGTTTTTTGCTTCCATTGAATAAACGAGAATATGTTTGGAAAAATCGTAAAGGCTTGTTGGAAAGATGGGTAACAGAATATGGTACGACATTAAAGCCCACGCTTAGAAAAGAAAAATATACTTATAAGGGAGATTGGAAAAAAGTAAAAATAAATAATGAATTAACCGTTTGGGGCGGAGAACCGGCTGCTGATATCTTAACAAATTATCTACGCCCGGAAAAACTAACACTCTACACAAAAGAAAACCGTATCAATTTAATAAAGAATTATAAGCTTATGCCCGAAACGGAAGGAGATATTGATGTACTGGAAATGTTTTGGGAACAAGATAAAAACAAACAAACAGCTCCCGCTATTTTAGTGTATGCTGATTTGTTGTTGGAGGGTGGAAAAAGAAATAGAGAAACCGCAGAAATTATTTATAATGAGCAGATCCAACCAAACTTATAAAGAGTTGAGCATTCCTTTTTTTAAAGAGACTTTTGATTGCATCGATGAAATAATGAATGCACATAACATTCCGTACTATCTCATTGGAGCAAACGCCATTGCTTTAGAGTTATTAAAACATGGAATTAAACCAAGTCGT
Organism: Dysgonamonadaceae bacterium; assembly: GCA_028696875.1. Taxonomy (GTDB): domain Bacteria; phylum Bacteroidota; class Bacteroidia; order Bacteroidales; family Dysgonomonadaceae; genus UBA2632. Next base: position 12,541 of record JAQVGF010000042.1, on the reverse strand, counting down.
GGCACGAGAGATATTGATTTTGCAATAATGATTTCAAATATGGAAGAGTATGAGAAAATAAATAATGATTTGATAGATAAAGGTTTCAAAAAAACAAATGAACCGTATCGATTTTATTCAGATAACTACAATTTGGTTATTGATGTGTTACCTTTTGGTCTAATTGAAGAACAACTTAAAGAACACTTCGTTGAACGTTATGTGGATTTACATTTTATAGGATTCAAAGAAGTATTGGAAGAAGCTGTTAAAGTACACATTGAAGACAAGATTGCAAATATTCCTCCACTTGCGGGTATGATCATCTTGAAATTACTTGCCTGGAGCGACAGACCGGAGAATCGCGAAACGACCTTGCAGATATTATAAAGATAATTGATAGTTATTATGCATTAGAGTATGATGAAATTGTAGAATTCCATTACGACACTTTTCCGGATGATGACACACCTATTGACCAATTATTAGTTGCAGCGGAGGTATTAGGAAGAAAAGCAAAATTATTTATCAACAAGTCAAAACGATTATCTGAACGCATACATCAAATCTTAGAAAGCAATTTACACAATATCTCGGAATCTCGCTTATTAAGAGATTGGGCTCATAAGTTAGATAGTGATATTGAATATGCCTACTCAATTTTAAAAGCGTTTCAGAAAGGAATATTAAAAGATTGAGTCCCACTCTTTCGCTGGCGCAGGTCTCCGACCTGCTCTTTTTAAGAAAAGGTTACTAATCAGCATTTGGCTAAAGTCCTCTTCAAGAAATTTAGGGACAGTAAACTTATCTGTGTAAATTCAATATTGATTTCAAAAACCATTGTTGGATTTATTTTCCAATATACAATATGAGTGATTCGTATCTAACAGTATATCAGTATTCTTAATATCTAATCCGATAGTTTATCTTTTCTGAAGTTTCACCTTCACTTGTTAAACATCTATAAAAGACAACCTTTTCTGCTATTATGCATTGCATAGTATATGGCAATAAACTACATTTGTGCAATTAAATAATTGTAACCTTTTTAATACGACAATAGTCAAACTTTCAAAAGATGATAAAACTAAGAAAAATAAACAAATCCTATCGAACTGAAGCCATATCGCTTCACGTACTGAAAGACATTGATCTGGATATTGAAAAAGGTGAATATGTTGCTATTATGGGTGCATCCGGTTCCGGTAAATCTACGCTGCTCAATATATTAGGTATATTGGACAACTATGACACGGGTGATTATTATCTGAATGGATCACTTATTAAGAATTTATCGGAAAAAAAATCTGCAAAGTATCGCAACGAAATGATTGGTTTTGTTTTTCAATCATTCAACCTTATCAATTTCAAAAATGCATTGGAAAATGTTGCACTACCACTTTATTACAAAAATGTGAGTCGTAAACGACGCAACATTATCGCAATGGAACATCTGGATCAAATGGGATTGAAAGATTGGGCACATCATTTACCAAATGAATTATCGGGCGGTCAGAAACAACGTGTTGCCATAGCGCGTGCTGTGATATCGAAACCAAAGATAATATTGGCCGACGAACCTACGGGTGCTCTTGATAGTAAAACTTCGCAAGAAGTGATAAAGGTTCTTTCAGATTTAAACAAAACAGGCATTACTACGATTCTGGTTACACACGAGCAAGCAGTAGCCGAAACAACCCAACGCATTATCAATCTGAAAGATGGAAGAATTGAGAGGAGTACGATAAACGGAATTATTTAGAGTAACAAAACCACAAAATGAGAGATCAATTTCAGGAAATATTATCCACCTTAAGTCAAAACAAACTTAGAACAACACTTACAGGACTTTCTGTGTCGTGGGGAATCTTTATTCTTATTATTTTATTGGGTGCTGGAAATGGATTGAGGAATGGCGTTATGGAAAATTTCCAAGAGAGAGCTGTCAACCGAATTGTATTATGGTCTGGACGTACGTCAATACCATTTAAAGGCTTAAAATCAGGAAGAAACTTACAGTTTGCAGATAAAGAGTTGGATGTAATAAAAAATGAAGTTGCTGAAAGCAGATTGATCACTCCACAATCTAATAACAACCAAACAATTTCGAACGGAAATGAATTTGGTTCGTATCAATTGAGGGGTGTAATGCCCGATTATATGGGAATTGAGAAACTGCAAATCAAACCGGAAGACGGTCGTTTTATTAATCAATTAGATATTAAAAGCGAAAATAAGATAATCGTAATAGACCACAAGATTGAGGAGACACTTTTTAAAGGTAAATCTGCTCTGGGTGAATATGTAAAAGTGGGGCAGCTGATGTTTAAAGTAGTAGGCGTAAATTCTAAGAAACAAAGATGGGGAAATCCATCTGCTTACATCCCCTTTTCTACTTTTCAATTGATCTTTAATCCCAGTAAAAAATTCAACAACATTGCATTCACAGTGGAAGGATTGAATACCAAAGCTGAAAATGAAGCTTTTAATGAAGGATTGAGAAAAGAGATAGCTCAAAGCATGAATTTTAGTTCAGACGACAAACAGGCTGTCTATTTAAATAATGCACAAGAAGATTACATACAGACTCAAAAGATATTTGGCGGAATCACGCTGTTTGTGGGCATTATTGGCATCTTCACGCTCATTGCAGGAATTGTGGGAGTGAGCAACATTATGTTGGTATCGGTAAAAGAACGTACACGCGAAATTGGTATCAGAAAAGCCATCGGGGCATCGCCCATGTCTATTTTGAAAATAATTGTGCTGGAATCGATTCTCATCACTGCTGTTTTTGGATATATTGGTATGATTGCAGGAATTGGTGTTACTGAAATTGCCAATTTTATGATGGAGCAGGCAGCTGCTGCACAAGTGCCGACAGAAGGTCCACAAATGTCCATATTTAAAGACCCGACTGTCAATCTGGGATATGTGTTGATAGCAACTGCTATACTAATTATTGCAGGAGTTGTAGCGGGATATTTGCCGGCTTATAAGGCGGTGAAGGTGAGACCTATTGAAGCAATGCGTAAGGATTAAATGCGGTATGGGGTATGCTAATTGATGACTGATAACTGAATAACTGACTGCTGATAGCTGAAAGCTAAGTGCTAAGTGCTGATTGCTGAAAGCTGATAGCTAAGTGCTGACTGCTGATTGCTGACCGCTAATAGCTAAATTAAATTAAAAAACATGTTCGATTTAGATCGTTGGTACGAAATATGGATTACTATTACGCATAACAAATCGCGTAGTTTTCTCACAGCATTTGGAGTGTTTTGGGGCATGTTTATGCTGGTGGTGATGATTGGCGCAGGTAATGGTTTGTCCAATAGTATTAATTCGCAAATAGAAGGCTTTGCGAGCAACTCTGCTTTTTTTAGTGCACAACAGACCACTGTTCCTTACAAAGGTTTCCAAAAAGGTCGTTCGTGGAATATGCTCAATAGCGATATTCCCATTATTGAGGATAGAGTGAATGAATTGGAATATATCTCACCCATTCTTTTTAGTGGTGGCGGTGGCAATGATAATGTAGTGCGAAACGATAAAGCAGGATCTTACATGGTAAAAGGTACTTATCCGGTGTACGACAAAATTGAAAGAAGTATCATGGAATATGGTAGATACATCAACGATATAGATATTGCCGAAAAACGTAAGGTGTGCATATTGGGAACAAGAGTGTATGAGGTGCTATTCAATAAGGGGGAAAACCCTTTGGGGAAACAAGTAAAAGTAAATGGCATCTACTTTACAGTAATAGGTGTTGCGCGCAAAACATCCAATGTCAGCATTGGCGGTGACTCTGAAGAGACTGTTGTGCTGCCTTTTACGAGTATGCAACAGGCGTTTAACCAAGGTAACATTATTCACTTTTTGGCAGCAACCGTCCAACCAAAAGTTAAGGTGAGAATAATTCAAGATAAAATAGTGCAAACATTGAAAGAGATTCATCAGATATCGCCCGACGATAAGGATGCAGTATTTAATATGAATATAGAAGAACAATTCAATATGTTCAACAATCTGGGAATCGGCATTGCTTTATTGATATGGATTGTGGGATTGGGTACGCTGTTTGCCGGTGCAGTAGGTGTAAGCAACATAATGCTTGTTACAGTGCGCGAGCGCACCAAAGAAATTGGAATAAGAAGAGCTTTGGGGGCAACACCGCGAAATATCATTGGACAAATATTGAGTGAAAGTATTGTTCTAACTGTATTGGCAGGAATAGGCGGAATTGTGTTGGGGGTTGGCTTGCTCACAGCCACGGGAATTGTGCTTAGCCAAGGCGATCAGTTTTTAAAAGATCCGCAAATAAGTTTTTATATTGCGATGGTTGCACTGATTATATTAGTTGTAATTGGTACATTTGCCGGATTTATTCCGGCACAGCGGGCAATGATGATTAAACCGATTGA
>JAQVGF010000042.1:0-8035 GCA_028696875.1 Dysgonamonadaceae bacterium | reverse complement strand
AAACCATTAATTGAAACTCCTGACCGTTGAATGTCGGGACAATAAGAAAAAAAACATGAAAAAAGTATTAAAAATTGCAGGATTAGGTTTGTTAGCCTTATTGGTCATATGGACTTTTGTGTTCCTTTGGAAAAAATCGAGACCACAAATAAAGAACTACCAAATTGAGCAGGCACAGAACGCAACTATCGAGAAAAAAACCGTTGCAACGGGCAAAGTGCAGCCTCGTAACGAGATTCTTATCAAACCGCAAATGTCGGGTATTATTGCCGAGCTTTACAAAGAAGCCGGCGATAAAGTGAATGCAGGTGATATCATTGCAAAAATCAAAGTTATCCCGGATATGGTAACTTTGAGTAGTGCAGAGTCACGCTTAAAACGTGCTCAATTGGTTTTTGATCAAAGCAAAAGAAACTACGAACGTGATAGTTTGCTTTACGAAGGAGATGTTATTTCGAGAGAAGAGTATGAAAAGATACAATTGCAATATCGAAACGATAGAGAAGAATTGAAATCGGCCGAAGACAATTTAAGTTTGATTCGTGATGGATTAACTGCCAGCAGTGCTTCTTCAAGTAACACGCTCATTCGTTCCACCGTAAATGGAACAATATTGGACGTTCCCATTAAAGTGGGTAACTCGGTAATTCAATCAAACAACTTCAACGATGGAACTACCATTGCATCGGTTGCCGACATGGGCGATATGTTATTTGTTGGAAAAATAGATGAAACTGAAGTTGGGAAAGTATCTGTAGGCATGCCAATGGAAATAACGATTGGAGCTATGCAAGACGAACAACTTACAGCAGAGTTGGAATATGTTTCACCCAAAGGAACAGAAGAAAGTGGAGCCATTTTATTTGAAATGAAAGCTGCTATGAATCTTCCTCCCGACTTGTTCGTTAGAGCGGGTTATAGTGCCAATGCAGAGATAATATTAGACAAAAGAGAAGATGTATTGACCATTCCCGAAAGTAGCGTCGAGTTTAGTGGCGACACAGCTTTTGTCTATCTCGTAACAAATCAGAAACCACAGGAATTTAAACGCAAACCGGTAAAAATCGGTCTTTCCGACGGAATAAAAATTGAAGTTACCGATGGATTAAAAGTAAATGATAAAATTCGCGGAAACGAAATTATTGAACCTAAGTAAATTTAATAAAGTTATGAACTTTAGATATTTTCTACCCCTCATACTAACAATTTGTAGCTTGCAGTCTTTGCAAGCGCAAAAAAAATATACGTTGCAAGAGTGTGTGGATATTGCGCTTGAGAACAACAGAAACATAAAGCAACAAGCATTAAACAAACAGCAAAAGGAAGTTGCGTACAGCCAGGCACGTACCGATCTATTACCCAATTTGAACGCATCCATGGGGCAAAGTTTTGTGTATGGTCGATCAATCGGTATAGACAACACCTACCAAAACATCAATTCATCACAATCATCTTTTAATATTAGCAGCGATATAACCCTTTTTGATGGATTAAAGATGAAATACAACATCGATGCAAGAAAAGCAGAAATGTATATTTCAGAAGCCGATTTAGAGAAAATACAGGATGATATTATTATGAGTGTTTCTACTGCTTTTATGCAAGTGCTTATGAACAAAGAGCTGCTTGAAATTGCAAATGACCAAATAGAACTAACAGAAATCAACATTAGGCGACTAAACGAATTAGTGAAAAGCGGAAAAATGGCAAAAGGTGAATTGTTGGAGTTGGAAGCGCAACAAGCGCAAGAAGAGTTCAATCAGATTCAAGCTGTCAACAATCTAAAACTATCCTTATTAGATTTGGCGCAAATCATGGAACTAGAAGATTTTGAAAATTTTGATGTAGAGGTTCCTGAAAATATTATGATTGACGAAGGGATTTTGTTATCTCCAACAAACATTTATGAATCGGCACTTATTGCAAGGCCCGAGATTCGGGGAGCACAATATCGTGTAGAAAGCAGCGAAAAAGAAATAATGATTGCAAAATCCGCCTATTTTCCCTCATTAAGTTTTGGTGCATCCATGGGAAGCGGTTATTACAATATGAGTGGACGACCTAACGAGTCGTTCGGCACACAGTTAAAGAACAACAGAAGTACATCGCTTGGGTTTAGCTTACGCATACCTATTTTCAATAGATTTCAAGTGAGAAACAGCGTAAAGAATGCACAATATGCGTTAGAGTACAGCAAACTCGAAATTGATAAAACAAAACTTGATTTACGCAAACGAATTGAGCAAGCCTACTATAATGCCATTGGTGCAGAAAGCCGATGGGAAGCTGCTCAAAAATCAGAAATAGCCAGCCAAGAGGCTTATCGTTTTGCAGAGCAAAAGTATGAGAACGGAAGGGCTACATCGTACGAATTGTCACAGGCAAAAACCAATCTTGCTAAAGTATTGGCAGATCAAGCGCAGGCTAAATATGAATATGTATTTAGATTAAAAATACTTGAGTTGTTAAAAGATTGATTTCGTGTAACCATTCTTTTCAAGTTATAGTCAAACCTTTAAACCAATTAAAAAAACCTATCAGCATGAAAAATCTAAAAATTTTCTTATCAGCATTGATATTAGTTGTTATCGCTACATCATGCACGTATGCTCAAAAAGGAGTAATTACTAACAAAACTTTTCCTATTCAATCTTTCTCTTCTATAAAGTCTGATGTTGTTGCGAATGTTATCTATACGCAATCAAACAAGGTAAGCGTAAGAGCAGAAGGTGACAAAGAGAGAGTGGACAATCTGGATGTAACCGTTAAAAAAGACGTTTTGAAGATTGATCACAAAGGAAAATTCAACTCCAAAAACAAAAAAAAGCTTACTATTTATATTAGCTCTCCTTCTATCAACGAAATTGATGTTGATGGAGTAGGCAATTGGAGTATGGAAGGAGAAGTAAAAACGGATAACTTGAAAATCAATTTTGATGGAGTCGGTAATTTTGAGGCATTGGAACTTGAGAGCAACAACATAAAAGCTAATTACGAAGGTGTTGGAAATTTAAAGCTGGGTGGAACAACCAATTTTGTAGAAATTACATCGGAAGGTGTGGGCAGTGTAAATACTCAAAACCTAATAGCTAAAAACGCTGTGATAATTTCATCCGGTGTGGGCAGCGTGAAGTGCTATGCATCAGAAAGTATTGACCTAAATAACACTGGTGTGGGCAGTGTAACTTATTATGGAAATCCTACGGTTAAAAACATGAAAAACTCTGGTATAGGAAAAATCAAACAGGGCAACTAAACTTATTTAGATTTACACTTACTATATAATCAGGGAGACTGCTTCAAATTAATTTTTTGGGGCAGTTTTTTTTGAGGTTTAAATATTCCCGGGGCATATGAAGCTCCTGATTCATACATTTCTATTTTACGAGTAACACGATAAAACCTCGTTGTGGGAATTGCAGCATACAAAACTCCCTCAACTGTTAAAAGATTGATTTTCTGTAACCTAATTCACTTACCTCTTGTCCAATACATGAAAACCAATTAAAATATTTATAGTTATGAAAAATTTAAATTCTCTTTTAGTAACATTGTTATTCGTAGTTTTTGGCATATCAAATGCCTCGGCAAAAAGCGCTGAACCATTCAGTAAAAATTACAAAATAAAATCCTTCTCATCTGTTAATGCAAACACAGTAGCTGACATTGTATATAGTCAGTCTGACAAAGTTAGCGTTAAGGCTGAAGGATCACAAGAAATGATTGAACATTTACAAATTAGCGTCAACAGAGGGGTGTTGACAATTGAAAACGATAAAGAATTCAACAACCAAAACAATGAACCCCTCATTATCTATCTTAGTTCACCATCTATTGAATCTATTGAGACACGCGGCATGGGAAATTGGAATCTTTTAGGCAAAGTGAAGTCCGATGATTTAGTTATCAAATCGGATGGAATTGGCAATTTTCACGCTTTAGATTTAGAAAGTAAGAAGATATGCTTAAAGTATGGAGGTATTGGCAATTTAAAGTTAGGCGGAACCACCAACTTAGTTGAAATAGTTTCAAATGGAGTTGGCAACATAGATTGTCAAAATCTTGTTTCTAAAACAACTATGGTAAAATCCACCAAAATTGGCAAAGTGAAATGCTTTGCATCAGAAAGTCTTGGCCTGTTTAATGAAGGTATTGGCGAGATAACTTATCTCGGAAATCCTACTTTTAAGAATTTTCAAAATTCCGGTATGGGGAAAATAAATGAAGGAAAATAGATAGATTTTTATCTACTTGTTTTGTGTGATTTAAGAGAAGGCTGTTTCAAATGAATTTTGAGGCGGTCTTTTTTTATTATTTGTATTACATTATTTTGGAAAGCTGATGTAGATCTTGGTTTTGGTTAAAATTTACCTGCTGCGCAGGCTGTTATAAAAAAGGAAAAACAAGAATGGGAGATGAAATAATCTTTGACAACGTTTACAGAAAAAGGAATTTTACTCATCCTTAAATCACAACATAATGTGATTTTGTGGTTTACTCCTTTCTTTTTTAGATGAAAATATGATGAAATCACAACATAATGTGATTTTGTTTTGTTTATTATAAAATAGGAACTACTTTTATATCAAAAATCACATTATAATGTTAGTCAACCGACTTGGAGAAACCATCAGAGACAGAAGAAATGAGTTGGGTATTACTCAACCTCATTTGGCAGAACTTGCAAATATAAGCACAAATACATTGTATATGTTGGAGAGAGGACAGGGCAATCCTTCATTGAAAGTGTTAGACAAACTGGCAGAAGTATTAGGAATGGAAATTATCCTTCAGGTTAAAACAAATGTTGAGTAAATGAGACAAGTGGAAGTATATAGGAATGGAATTTTTGCAGGAATATTAGCTGAAGTAAATCATCAGCAATTCGTGTTTAAGTATGACGACGTTTATTTTAATGATGCAAGCAAACCGGCTATAAGTTTAACCCTACCCAAAACACAAAAAGAATACAGCAGCAAATACTTATTCCCATTTTTCTTTAACATGCTCAGCGAAGGGGTAAACAGAAAATTGCAAAGCAAACAATTACGGATTGACGAAGAAGATAATTTTGGTTTGTTGATGGCAACAGCTCAGTTTGATACCATAGGAACAATAACCGTAAAACCAATAGTAGCAAAATGAATTTAGATGAACTAAAATATTGTCCCGGAACATTGGCTAAAGGTTTTACAACCTACAGTCCGAGCTGCTTGCGCAATATGTTTAGTGGCAAAAAGGTAAGTCATGTTTTACCCTATGTTCAGCCTCAGCAAAGCGAAAAAGTTGCAGAGATGTTTATAGATAATCGTAAACGCATATCCATATCGGGCGTACAGGAAAAACTAAGTTTCTTGCTTGACAAAAACACATTACGTTTGACAAATGAAGGCGAACAAGGTACTTACATATTGAAACCAATACCGAGAGATTTAAAGAAAGTGGATCAGGTTCCTGCAAATGAACACCTAACCATGCAGATAGCAAAACAGGTTTACAAACTGAATACAGCCGAAAACGCCATGATTTTCTTCAAGAATGGTACACCAGCTTATATCACAAAGCGGTTTGATGTGAAAGAAGAAGGTGGAAGATGGGGCAAAGAAGATTTTGCTACTTTGGCAGGCAAAACAAAAGATAATGCAGGAGCCAATTTTAAATACGAATATAGTTATGAAGAAATTGGAATGCTGATACAAAAATATGTCCCGGCATGGAGAGTAGAAATAGAAAAGTTTTTTTCACTGGTTGTATTTAATTTTTTGTTTTCAAATGGTGACGCACACTTAAAAAATTTCTCTTTGCTTGAATCATCCAAAGGTGATTATTTGTTAAGTCCCGCTTACGATTTGATAAATACTAAGATACATGTGGACGATTCAGATTTTGCGTTAAGTAAAGGATTGTTCGCTGATAGTTATCAAAGTAAGGAATATAAAAAACAAGGACATCCTTCTAAAAGCGATTTTGTAGAATTTGCAAAGAAAATTGGTGTTATAGAAAGCAGAATAGAAAAATTATTGCAGCCTTTTTTTAAAAAGCAACCTCTAATGGAAAGTTTAATAAATCGCTCCTTTTTAAATGATGCAAACAAGAGAGCTTATCTCTTGATGTACAATACAAAACGAAACTATTTAATCAAATAGAAAGTCCACTCTGCCAAAGTCTTCTTTAGTTTAGGAGTAGAAAACAGGTAATTGTCTTTTCGGAGTGGACTCAAATATTCAAAGCATTTAATAGTGCTTTTCTGGAAAACTACTATTTTGTGATGCTTTTCTTACAAAGACTAAAACGAAGTAATATCCTCTCCCAACGACAAGCCAAACAATGCAAAATCATATTTCACCGGATCATTTGCATCAAGTTTCCTCAAACTTTCTGTCAACTCTACAGCTGTAAGCCAATCCACGGGCTTCCTCGTAATTAGCATAAGTTTGCGCGCTGTACGTTCCACATGTAAATCGATTGGACAAATGAGCTCACTCATTGGAATTTGTTTCCAAATTCCAAAATCTATTCCATTTTTATCTTTCCGTACCATCCATCGCAAAAACATATTTAAGCGTTTACAAGCGGATCCTCTGGCAGGTGACGCCACATGTTTGCGTGATCGTTTGGGTGCATTTTCGTGATTGAAGAACTCTTTTTCGAAATGAATAAGTGAATCTTCAACAGTCGTAAAACCACCTTCAGGAATAAAGGCGCTTTCTAAACTTTCATTTTCTGAGTAATGTCTGTGGAAAAAATCGATAAAATAAAGTAAATCGGTATCATTGAATGTACGGTGTTTAAAACCCTCTAAGCCTTTTAAATCTTCGTCCGTATGGTTCATCACAAAATTATAAGGCTCTTTGTTCATTCTATAAATCAACTCCTTGCATTTTGCAATAATTGTTTTACGCTGCCCCCATGAAAGAATAGCGGTTAAGAGACCCATAATTTCAATGTCTTTTTGATCTTTAAATTGATGAGGAATACTTATAGGATCTTTTTCAATAAAAGATGGCTTATTGTATTTTGAAACTTGTTCATCAAGATATTTTTTGAGTTCGGATTCAGTAAGTGTGTGCATTCTAAAAAATATATTTTTGTGTCGACTAAAAGATTGTGTTTTAGGATAAGAGCTAAGTCAATATTTCAGATGGTTGTATTGTTTTCCATCAAAAATTCTACACAAAGTTACCATTAATTTTGTTAAAACCTCTTTTATTACCCGAAATATGTCTGTCGCAACAAATCATTTTGAATTGAATCTTTAATTCAATAAGGTAATAAGGAGAGATTCGTTTTACACTTTTCAAAAGTGATTGATGGTTAATTATTTGGCTTTCTTGTCATTGTCTTCTTCTTTGTACCAATCGGAATACATCAGGTAGTTGTGTGCAATTTTCTGATTCATCTCTTTGGCCTGTTTCGGGTCTACTTTTTTCACAAATTTTGCAGGTGCTCCTGCATAAATACTTCCCGGTTCCACCTGAGTTCCACTAAGCACCACAGATCCGGCTGCTATGATAGCACCTTCGCCCACAACTGCATGATCCAATACAATTGCGCCCATGCCAATAAGTGCATAATTTTCAATTTTTGCTCCGTGAATAATTGCATTGTGACCAATGGATACATCGTCACCAATAATCGATACCGATTTTTGATACAACGTATGAATCACTGTGCCATCTTGTATATTCACCCGGTTTCCAATGCGAATGGAGTTCACATCGCCTCGCAACACAGTATTGTACCAAATGCTGCAATCATCGCCAATAACAACATCACCAATAATGGTTGCATTTTCAGCCAAATATATATTGTCACCCATTTTAGGAGTGAACCCTCTAACGGATTTAATTAATGCCATAGTTTTTTATCTGTTGATCCTTTAACGAGGTAGAGACGCAAAATTTCACGTCTCTACTAAAGTTAATGTCATTCCCTGATATAGGTTGACTGTTTACAAAGTTAAAATAAAATGTTGAAAAACGGGAAACGAATTAAAAGAAGACGAAGATTTTCTGAGGATTTTAAGTTGAAAATA
>JAQVGF010000223.1 GCA_028696875.1 Dysgonamonadaceae bacterium | reverse complement strand
CAAAGAATTCTTGAGTAGTTTCATGGAAGCCTTTGAAAAATGGATTCATGCAAATGTACAAAAATAAAAGCGCATTGACTGGCAGATTTGGATATGAATGGAGAAGGCTATAGTCGTTGTCTACAAATAAAATCGGACAGCGAAATAGTTTGAAATTAAAACGTCAGAACGAAATAGACGTTCTGACGTTTTTTTAATATTTGTTGAAAACATACTCATACTATTGGTAAATTAAATTTTCACTCATTATGTCAAATATCAAACTGATAATAGAAGAAAGAGCCGCCAGTATTGGAAAGTTTATGGTGGGACGACTGTTGCCGTTCCGACAAAAAAGAATGGTGGGTCCCTTTATATATATAGATCATATGGGTCCTGTTAAATTAAGTGAGAAGAAGAATTTTGATGTGCCACCTCATCCACACATTGGACTTTCAACGCTCACTTTTTTATTTGAAGGCAGCATTATGCACCGTGACACTCTTGGAAACGAAGTGGAGATAAAGCCCGGTGCAGTAAACTGGATGACAGCAGGAAAAGGAATTGTTCATTCCGAGCGAACGCCTGAATATTTACGATACTCTCAGATAAATATGCACGGTTTGCAAATCTGGGTGGCATTGCCAAAAGAACTGGAACAAATGAAACCGGAGTTTTTTCATGTTGAGGAGAATCAAATTCCAAAATGGACAGAAGGAGATCTGGAATTTAAACTGGTGGCGGGTGAAGCATTCGGCAGAAAATCACCAGTTCCGGTTTATAGCAAACTCTATATGCTTGAAATAAAAAACAAAACAAAACAATCTCTGAATATTGGCGATCAGCTATATGGCGAGTCGGGTTTGTATATTCTTAATGGAGCCATTGAAAGTGAAGGAAATATTTATGAACCTAAACAACTGTTGGTGGCAAAGGATAGCAAACTTTGTGAATTTACAATTCAGGAAGATAGCACCATTTATATTTTTGGTGGTGAGCCTTTTCCCGAAAAACGATTTATTGATTGGAACTTTGTTTCATCAAGCAAAGAACTCATTGCAGAAGCCAAGCAGAAATGGAAGGCACAAGCGTTTCCTAAAATTGAAGGAGACGAAACTGAATTTATTCCCTATCCAACACGCAACTATAAATAGAATTTAATATAAAGATTATGAACAAAATATTAGGACTGCATCACATCACTGCCATTGCAGGCGATGCTCAGCGCAATTACGACTTTTATACCAAAACTCTTGGTTTTCGCCTGGTCAAAAAAACCGTGAATTTTGACGATCCCCAAACCTATCACTTCTACTTTGGAGACGAGGTAGGCACTCCCGGAACCATCCTTACCTTTTTCCCCTGGGCAAATGTGAGGCAAGGAAAGAACGGTGCCGGTATGGTCACAGAAATTGGCTATTCCGTACCGAAAGGGAGCCTGGATTTCTGGAAAAGTCGTTTTGAAAAACTAAATATCCGCCACGATATCCTCAGTGAACGTTTCGGAGAAAAGTATCTCTCTTTTCAGGATAGTGACGGATTGTGGCTCAATTTAATTGAAGCGAAACATAAAGATGAACGAAAAGGCCGGAAAACGGATGAAATAAAAGCCGATGTGGCGATCAAAGGATTTCACACGGTTACATTGACCCTGAATAACATCAAAGCCACAGCCGCAATCTTAACCGAAGTGTTCGGTTATAAACAAGTGGAACAGGATGACAATTTATACCGCTATGAAACTGATGCAGTAGAAAATGCGGCAATAGTAGATCTATTGGAAATGCCAGAAGCTCAAGGGGGTATAAATGCAGCGGGTACTAATCATCATATCGCATTTCGAGTAAAAGATGAAGAGGATCTGATGGCAATTAGAGAAAAAATTGTGACAAGGGGGCTTCACATAACCGAAAAAATAAACCGGGACTATTTCTATTCTCTCTATTTCCGTGAACCGGGTGGCGTATTGTTTGAGATTGCAACGGATAATCCCGGATTCGCAACAGATGAAACAGTAGAAAATCTGGGAAGTTCACTACAATTGCCTGATCAATATAAAGCGATGCGGGATGAGATTGAAAAAGGTCTACCCGAACTTCAAATGTAATAACAAGAACGATGCACAAAAAGAATATACAAACAGCAGGGAAATCTTTAAAAGAGGCCGAAAAGGTTTTAATTATGATACATGGTCGTGGAGCAGATGCCCGTGATATTCTGGGGCTTGCTTCACATTTAAATGTATCTGAATATGCCTTACTTGCGCCTGAGGCTACAAACAATACGTGGTATCCACATTCATTTATGGCTAAGCCTGAGCAAAATGAACCGTGGCTCTCTTCTGCTCTTGATTTACTGAAGGAAATGGTAGATGACGTAACGAAAGAAGGTATCATCCCCGGAAACATTTACTTCCTGGGCTTTTCGCAAGGAGCTTGTCTAACACTGGAGTTTGTTGCGCGTCATGCGCAAAAATTTGGCGGTATAGCGGCATTTACCGGTGGACTTATTGGTGACAAAATCAGACTGGATAATTATTCCGGCGACTTTAATGACACCTCGGTCTTTCTCGGCACCGGAAACCCCGATCCGCATGTTCCGGTGGAACGTGTAAAAGAAAGTGCCAAAATTTTGGAGAAAATGAATGCAAAGGTACACATGAAAGTGTATGATGGTCGTCCACACACCATCTCTCAGGATGAGATAGAAGAGGCAAATCGTTTGATTTTTAAGTAAATGAGACTTGTGATTAGAAGTTAGAAGTTAGAAATTAGAGATTAAATCTGGAAGTCAAAATGGGAAATTAATCTTCTATAACGAAAAATTTTTAGTTTGCGTAAATTAAGAACTACCCTATTATGGAATTATTAGACAAGGTATATCAAGCAAGAGAGCGCATAAAAAACGTGGCGATACACACCTCATTAATGATGAACGAAAACTTGAGCGAGGAATTCTCGGCTCAAGTTTATTTGAAACGTGAAGATTTACAACCTGTTCGTTCCTATAAACTAAGAGGTGCTTACAACAAAATTGTATCGCTTTCGGAAGGAGAAAAAACAAGAGGAGTAGTTTGTGCCAGTGCCGGCAATCATGCGCAAGGAGTCGCGTACGCCTGTAATAAGTTAAACATCAAGGGCACAGTATTTATGCCTGTAACAACGCCTCCACAAAAAACAAAACAAGTCAAACTCTTTGGGAAAGATAAAGTAGATATCGTCTTAAAGGGGAACTCCTTAGATGAAGCATTCGAAGAGGCTAACCGGTTTTGCAAAAAAGATGGAGCTGTTTTTATTCATCCCTTTGACGATGAAA
>JAQVGF010000222.1 GCA_028696875.1 Dysgonamonadaceae bacterium | reverse complement strand
ATCCATCCAGAAAGTTTCCGGCATAAACTTGTATTCCCGGCTCGATGGTGTAAACCGTTAGTTCAATTCCAGTTCCTGGATAGTATACGCTTGCAGCAGGTTTTGAAATATCTTCTGCCGTATTTAACACCCAATTGTGATCGTAGCCATCACCATTTTTCAATTGATCGTAATCGTAATTGTTAATACGTTCCCCAACCAAAGTAGGTGTTCTAAAATCCATGTCAGTTCCTTCTACAGTTGCAATTTCGCCCGTTGTCATAAAAGTGGAGTCAACCGGTGTAAAGCTATCTGCGTTAATTGTCAAAAGGTGGTCCAGAATTGTGTTTTTCGGATCTCCGCTAAGGTTGAAATAGGAATGATTGGTTAAGTTAACCACTGTCTCTTTATCGGTTTCGGCTTCGTATTGAATATCAATTGCATTGTCATCCGTCAGAGTCATGGTAACCTTTGTTGTTAAATTTCCGGGGAATCCCTCTTCTCCATCTTTCGATATATACGTCATCTCAACGGTTTGATCATCCACTTGAACTGCATCAAAAACTTGTTTATCGAATCCATTAACTCCTCCGTGTAATGTATGTCCAAAATTGTTTTGAGGAAGTTCATACTCTACTCCATCCACTTCAAATTTGCCCTCTCCTATTCTATTTCCATATCGTCCAATTGTAGCTCCAAAGTTATTATCAATATTCACGTAATCGTCAATAGAATCGAATCCTAAAACCACATCTTGCATCTCTCCATTTTTATCGGGAACCATCACCGATACAATTCTTCCACCATAATTGGTAATGGTAACTTCCATACCCGATGCATTTTTCAATACAAAAAGATGCGTTTGTTTTCCGTTTATTTCTGTTTCGAAGTTACTTTTTTTCAAGCCTGATAGAGTCTCCTTTTCTTCTTGCTCTGTTTTACCTGTACAGGCAATTAAAACAAAAAGTCCTAAAATAAAAAACAAGTTTTTTTTCATATAATTTGAATTTAAAATTGAAATGGGTTTGAGTAATTATTTGTCGATTATTGAAATAAAATTAACAATAAAAAGCTCAACGCTTTAATAACCATGCATCGTAATATTTTGGATAATCAGCATGAAATTTTTTCAGGAAACTTTGTGCTTCCCTCTTATCGGTAAAAGATGCGGAGTAAACATCCAATCTTCCGGGTCGTTTGAGAATGGAGGCGGCATTGAATCCCTGATTTTTTAAGTCATTCAACATTTTTTCTGCTACATCTCTCACTTCATACACTCCCACAACAATATAATAGTTAATGGATGATTTTGATTGATTCAGTGTAGTTTCAGTATTTGTTGATGTTAGCGAATTGGCAGATTCTGTTTTCGATACTACCCTATTCGCAATCGGATTGTGTGTTTCAGTTAATCCATTTGCCTTAGTAGTTTCGCTTACTGATTTACTTTTGTTAAAAATCAATGTTTTAGAAACTATTTCTGCTTGTTGACTTTTAGGTCCGAAATTATTGTACGAAACAGCAATAAAAAAGAACAACAGTGCAACTGCAATTGCACTGGAAATATATCGAAGAAAAGTTTTTACAGGAATCGCATTTTCATTATTGTTGGCTTTCGTAGAAAGTATGGATAAAGGTTTTAGTCGTGCGTGGGTTAATCCAAAAAAATTAGGTCTAATATAAGATTTATTGGGTAAAAAGAATGGTTCCTTTTCATTGTTTAATCTAAATGTTCCCAAATTGTTCCATATCACCTCTTCTTGCTTCTGCAATGTATCCTTCAATTCATTGCAGGCTGAATCAATTCTTTTAATAGCTATATCAAAAGAGATATCATTTGTTTTCATAAGAGATTCCGCCAGCAAACCATCGTTGTATGTTAATTTGCTGTTAAAAATCAATTCACATGTTGGGGAGTTAATCCCCCACAAACCATTTCGTTCAATATCTGTTGTGTTTACAACAAATCCACCCAGACCCGGCACTATTATGCAATCGTGAGTGTGTAACAGAAAATCGATATGTAAAGCAATTTCATCCATATAGCAAAGTTAAAAAACATCAATCAAAAAAGAAATAAAATAACATCTATTTTCAGGAGAAATTCTCTAAAAAATGAAAAACAGCACTTATTTCGATATTTTATTGGGATTTTTGTTGGCAAAATCTTTCCAATTTTTATATTTGGTTCCTGTAGACTCAATACCGGATTGGTAAAAGTGACAAAGTGCAGCTGCAAGACCGTCGGATGCATCTAACTGGTGCAGCATGTTTTCGTCGGGTATTTTCAATATTTTTTGCAACATATAGGCAACTTGCTCTTTAGCTGCACGCCCATTTCCGGTTATTGACATTTTTATTTTTAAGGGTGCATATTCACTAATTGGGATATCGCGCGAAATAGCCGCAGCCATTGCCACTCCTTGAGCTCGTCCCAGCTTCAACATGCTTTGAACATTTTTTCCATAAAAAGGTGCTTCTATAGCCAATTCATCCGGCAGGTATTGTTCAATCAAAGTAATGGTGCGCTCATATATTCGGGCTAACCGAATATAGTGATTTTCGAATTTGTTTAATTGTAATACACCCATTGCCTCCATTTGGGGCTTGTTGTCTATAATTTTTAATATACCGTAACCCATTGTCTGAGTTCCGGGATCAATTCCCATAATTATGCGCTCTTTTTGCATTTACAGTTCAATTTCTTCCAATAATGTAGAAAAACCGGAAATTTTATCGGTAAAATGTTGTAGAAGTTCCTCATTAAGTTTTTTTCCGGTAGTTTTGTCCCAGCTCTCTAAATCATCCAAATTGTTAAATGTAAATTGTACGGAGTATGAATGTCCTTTTTCCGCTGTATGAGAATGCACTTTACATAAGCGTGCATTACTCATTAGTTTCTCAGTTTTAGCTTCCGAAATATATGTTTGTTTCAAATATGCTAAGAAATTAAGATGAACTTCCTCATCAACGTGAAATGTTGTGTTTAGGGTAACCATAGTTCAGTAATATTTGTATTAAGGGATTGTGCCGAAATAACTTGACACTTTAAACTTGCACTTTTTTCCTTTAACTTCCTTGAAAATTCATTAAAATAGCCTGCTATTCGCAGAATTCTCAAGTCGTTAACGAATAAAATTGCTTCGTTTCAAACAATAAGCTTATTTCATTACAAACCCTAAAGTGGAGTAATATGATTGCAAATATAAACATTTTTTTCTATCTTTGCCGAAGAATAATAAAAAAGGGGGATTAGCTCATTTGGCTAGAGCGTTTGACTGGCAGTCAAAAGGTAATCGGTTCGACTCCGATATTCTCCACCA